>DVLK01000043.1 GCA_018715545.1 Candidatus Caccovivens faecavium
ATGATTTTTTGTTATATTTTTATTGGATTTATAAATTATCTTAAAAATCTAAAATTTGAAAATTCATTCTACTTTAAATATTAGAAAATCAAATTGAAATAAATATATAAAAATATTTAATAAAAATATAAAAAATAAAGCCCTTATTAAGGGGCTTTATTTTTAATTTCCTGACTTTTTAAAAACATAATACATCGGCTTCATTCCGCCAAAAGAGTAATCTCCTGATTTGTGTTCCATAAACAGGTATTTTTCGCCATTGAGTTCTTTGATGATATATTTTTGTGCAACTTGTGGTATTTCAAATATAATATAGCCTTTTGTCCAACGAATTTTATCTTTTAAAATTCCTCCGTCTGAAAGTGTAAACAACAAGTTACCATTTTCCATTATAGCAACATCTTTGTAATAACCATAATCCTTTTTCATGTCGCCTTTGAAATCCTTTATGTCTTGCACAAATCCACAAACACTCCATACGCCAACTAAATTTTTGTCATCTTTAAACGGCATTGAAATATCATCCTTAAACATCACTTCGTCTTGCTTGTAGGCTTTATGGTCGATGTTTTTATAGACAGCGTAAAACTCCACTTCGTTGTCATATTTAAACTCGATTATGAGTTTGTCGTCAACAAATTCGTATTTCAACGGCTTGTCTTTAAAAAAGATATACCCTTTTGTCCAAAAGGTGATTACCCAATATTTTTCACCTTTTGGCAAGAACACTAAATTTTTAAGTGCGAAATATCTGTCAGGCTTTACTTTTCCAAGCAAAGCATCTTTCTTCTCTACCGAGGTTCCAAGAAGTTGCCATTTGCCGACAAGTTTTTCATCATTGATAAAATTTTTCATAATTAACTCTCCTTTTTCGTCTTTATAGAGGTTGGAAAGTTCGTTAAGGCTTTTTCTTATCTCTCTCATTTTTTGTTTTAATTCTTTTGACTTTTTAATGACGGCTGTATCATCAAAATCCCTGATTTCTGCTAGCTTGAAACCTAGGCTTTTTAGATACAGTATCTTTAAAAGTTCTTCGATGTTCCTTTGGTCGTATTGCCTATACCCCGTCATAGTGTCAACTTGTGCCGGAATTAGCAATCCCTCTTCCTCATAGTAGCGTATAGTCTTGGCTGGAACACCTGTGAGTTTTGAAAAATCACCTATTCTTAACATCCTTTTTCCTCCTCTTGCCTATGTTTTATCATTACAGTTAACTGGAAAGTCAATACTTTTTTCTAAAATTTTTATAAATTTTTTTTATTTTGATAAATAGACTAAAATGTTTGTTTTAGATAACAAATTTTATTTATCTTCTTCACTCTTCTTATCTAATTGTTCACGGTCAAGCGCTGTGGAAATTTTTGTGTCAAGAAGAGCATTTCCACGCACAATCTTATTATGTCCATATTTTTGGCGTATGGTGTGCATAATCTCATCCATATTGTCGTTCTTCTCTTCAAAAAAAGATAGTTGCACGCTTTCTTCAAAGCCACTGACCGTTATTCCTAATAACCTGACTCGTTTAAGACTAAAAAAACTCTCTTTGAAAAGTTTAAGTGCATACTTTGAGAAAACTTCGCTACTTCGACATGGCGGTATCTGACATTGACGCTGATAAAACTTTAAATCGGCATCGCGAACGACAATAGACAGTGTGCGTGCCTTCATTAAGTTGTGTTTTATCATTCTTTCCGCCACACTTTCGGCAATCGTGGTAAAGGCAAGCGAAATTTCTTTTAAATCGGTCAAATCTTTGTAGAAAGTTGTGCTGTTGCCCACGCTTTTTGGCTCTTCGTATTCGCTGTTGACCTCGTCATCATCAAGTCCGTTCGCCTTTTTATAGAGGTCATCGCCCACTTTGCCAAATTCCTTCACGAGAAAGTTTCTGTCCATGTGCGCTAAGTCGCCTATCGTAGTAACTCCAAATCTTTCCAATTTTTCTCTACTCTTTCTGCCAACACCAAACATGTCACTAACAGGGAGTGGCCACACGATATCCTTAAAGTTCTCTTCCGTGATGACAGTTGTCGCATCTGGTTTTTTATAGTCACTGCCAATTTTAGCGAAGGTCTTGTTGTAACTTACGCCAACAGAGATTGTCAGCCCTATCTCTTTCTTCACGCGCTCACGAATATCATTGGCGATTTCCACTGGCGTGCCGAAGATTTTGCTGTGCGTGACATCCAAAAAGCATTCATCAATCGAAAAAACTTCCACCTTATCGGTGTAACTTTCGTAGATGCGTCTAACAAGTCTTGAATATTTATTATATAAAGAAAAGTGAGGTGGACATATTACGAGGTTTTTGCATAGTCTTTTCGCCTCGTGTGTGGTCACCCCACATCTAACACCAAACTTTTTTGCTTCATAGTTGGACGCCACAACAACGCCATGCCTATCTTCTTCACGCCCGCCCACTGCAACAGGCAAGCCCTTTAAAGAAGGATTTTGAAGCACCTCACAGCTGGCATAAAAATTGTTTAAATCACAGTGTAGTATTGCTCTCACTTTTTCTTTCTTTTACTTTTTTTCTCTTCTACTTTTTCTTCTTGCTTATCTTCAACTTTTTCATTTGTTGCTTCTTGCACACTTGCCACTTTCACAATATTTTCTTCTTGCGTTTCACTTTTTGTTGCATTTTCTAAATTTGAAAGAGCTAAGATATTTTTATCAGTTACGATTTCTTGCTTTTTATCTTTTTTCTTCTTTTTAGCTTTCTTTTCGTGTTTTGTCAGTCCTTTCTTTAACAAATTGAAAACATCTTTGTCTTTTTTAGCTTCTCTTACTTTTTCTACACGCTCTGGCAATTTCTTGCCGATGACAGGTGCGTTCACATTATCTTTACGCTCTCTAACTTCAAGTTGATTATATGGAACGGAAACTTTGTTGCGCTTAAACTCGTTATACACCCATTCCATGACATAGTAGTATACATCCCAATAATCTTCATTATCACACCAACAATTTGCCGAAAAGTCAAGACTTGACGCATTCATCGTTTTTAGCCTACAAAATGGAGCAGGGTCAAGATAAACTCTTCCGTCACTCTTCATCACATCGGTGACTAACTTTTTAACAAGTTCCACATCACTCTCATAGGCAACTGAGAAAGTAAAATCCACTCTTCGTTTTGCGTTCGCACCAAGATTTGTCACGCTTGAATTGACAATGGTGGAGTTTGGCAAAGTTATCTTTTTGTTATCAGAAGTGAGTAGTGTTGTAAAAAGGAAGTTGATGTCCGTAATATTTCCCTCAACACCATCAACAATTATGTAATCACCCTTTTTAAACATATGATTTGACACGATGACGATGCCGTTTGCAAGGTTTGCCATGTTGCTTTCAAGAGCCATACCAACAGCAAGAATAAGTGCGCTGATTGCTGTGAGTATGCCTGAAATTTGAATGCCAATCTGGCTGAGAAGAATGAGTATCAAAACAAGCCACAAACAAAACTTGACCGCCGTGCAAATGAATTGCTGAGCTATGCGCTCCATTCGCGTTTTGCCTAACACTTTTCTTAAAACAGTCATTATGATTTTGATAATGATTATGCCAAGTATTAAAATTACAAAAAAGAAGACAATGTTCCAAACGTTTGTTTGAAAATATGTAACAATGTCATTCCATATACCTGCCCAATCCATATTTCCTCCTAAGTATAAAGAAAGTTTACTCTTTTTCAATAACAAAGTCAATTATTTAATTGCTTAATTTAATAAAAAATGATAAAATATTTTATATAGGAGAAAAAATATGGCAAACGAACTTTTATCAGAACTTCTTGAAACATCAGCTAACGCTTGTGACGCATTTATCAAAAGCGAAATAGCACTAAATGACGGTGACTTAGTAACCTCACAAAAATTTTCTAAAAATGGTCAAACGCTTATGAAAGCACTCATCTTGGATACTTTTAACGAAGTGGAAGAGGCTATCGGCGAAAACATACAAGAAACTTTTGACATAGACTTACCAAACACCATGGAGCTTATACGCGCACTAAATCAAATTTCTATGTATCTTGGCTCATACATCGGAGCCGAAGAAGATGTCGTCAAAAACATCGCGATAAAAAATCTTTTCAAGGCAATAAATACCTCAAAAGAAATTTATTTAGCACTTTTTGAAAATTAATGCAAATAACCCTTGAAAAATTTTGTAATATGCGGTATAATAATTTAACAAAAGAGAGGTGGAGTATGTGGTTTTTTAAAAAGAAAAACAAAAAGGTGGAAGAAAAAGAAGTAGAAGAAAAGAATGAAGAAGTGAAAGCTGAGGTTAAAGAAGAGCCAGAAGCGAAAGAAGAACCAAAAAAAGCTTCTTCAAAAGCAAAAAACTCTAACACTAAATCTAACAAAAATGAAGAAAAAGCTGTGAAGAAAGTTACCACAAAAAAGGAAGAAAAAACTGACACAGAAGAAAGCGCTGAAAAAGAAGAAGATAAGAAAGGCTCTTATCGCGTCATTTACAGCAAGGAAGACAAAGTATGGCTCATCAAAAGAGATGGCGCAAAACGCACAATTGCATCTTTTAAAACGAAAGAGCAAGCACTTGCCCGCGTAAGTGAATTATGCAAAAATCAAAATGCCAAAGTTATCGTACATAAAAAGGACGGAAAATTTCAAAAACAAACTAAGAAAATATAAAGATAGCAATGCTATCTTTTTTTATTTTAAATCAATCTAAATTTTTAAGATTTTTGAAAATTATATCCATGATATGCTTATCGTCAAAACTATTTTTCTTTTCATGCTGACTTTTAATAAAGCCATTTATTGCCATTGCAATAGAGAACACCAAACAGCCTGCTAGCGAAAATCCGATAAAATAAATGAGTAGGAAGATGATATATGGAACCTTATCGTAAATAATATTTAAAATTGGTAATGTGCAAGGTAAATATGGGCTGATATAGAACATATTGAATGTGGCAGTGTTGCCAGTGCTGTGGAAGATTATGTTCATTATAAGCGCTATTACAACTAAGACAGAGAAAACAGCCATAGCTTTTAAAATACTTTTCCACTTAAAATCAACGGCTCCGCTGACCAATAAAAAGATACCCATAACAACCATGCCACCATGGCATACCATCGTTTGAATGTTTATTCCTATTGTTTCAATAAAGACATCCCCTGGATAAAACATGACACAGAGCCCTGCAAAGAGAGCAAAGGTTCCTAAATAAGCGTAAAGGTATTTTTGAAATTCGCACTTTTTAAGACAACCGGCAATAAGAGCCACATACATAGGTGTGGAACAAAATTGGAAAGGGAAAGCATACCATTGATAGCTCCATTCGCCAGTTGATGAGTTGAAAGAAAAATTCAACTGCTTATAGATTTCAAGAATTATTCCTAATATTGCATAGGTTAGCACAACGCCACGGATAAACTTGTCATTGCTTTTGCCTTCCTTTTTATTCTTTAAAGCCAAGGTACATAAAAAGGCTGTTAGAAGTATTACAATACCCCAGCACATCAAGTGGAACCAGCCATACGCTTCTGGAAGTGGCATTTGACCGTCTAAACTTGCTAAAAATTTTTCAAATAAACTCATATTTTACACCTCACTTTTTAGAATAGCCATAATTTTTTTAAATTCTATATCTTCTTTATCATGCTTCTTTTTATTATAAATCAAATTTGAAAATAAAACAATTAATTCGCCACCTATGACGCCAACCAAAATCAGCACAATTGTATAAACTACTTGCCCAGCATTAACTCTTAGTGTTTCCATAAAAGGAATGTTGCTATCAAGGATGTTGCAAAAGTTGACATTTAGTATATGTGCTAGCGGTATCGCTATTATTGCATAACCTAAAATGCCTATTGGCACAAAGATAAAATCTTTTTTTGACGGAAGGTATAGTTTTGAAAACAGCATTGTTAAGTAAAATAAGATAATGATATGATGATATGTAAAAGTATGAAAACTTGAAAAGTCTTGAAAGATATTATTGCATGATGAACCAATTATGGAGCTAGGATTAAAGTAAAATAGAATAATAAAAAAGCTTCCCGCCACAAAACACATCGTTTTACCAAACTCTCCTACCTTGCCACAAAAAAAACTTGCAAGCGGATAAAAATATAAGAACAAACTACAAAAATGAAGAGGAATAGCCCATAAGGAATAACCGCTTACAATATCTAACACTTGCTTTACTATCTCTAAAAGCCAAACTATAATTGATAGAACCATAAGAGGAATGCGCCTAACAACCTCTCCCTTCTTTCTTGTTAAAAAGCTAACAACAAGAGCTATTAATATTACAACTATAAGCACAATAGGTAAAACTATTGCTTCCGAACTTGTCCAAGTAAACATAAAGGTATTTTAACAAAAAGCATATAAAAATTACAAACAAATATAAAAAATTTCGTTAAAAACTAGCAATATCTAAAAATCATAAACAAATCCTATTGACAAGTGGATATTTTTATCATATATTTCTCCTAATTTAGTTCACTTTTGTAAACTTAATCTATTTTATCAAGATTAATTGAAAAATCCAAGCGTTTACGATAGTAGACTATATTTAAATAAAGAAATTTTATAATTCCTTTCAGTGAACGCAATAATTCACTTAGGAGGAAATATATGAAATTGAGCGAAGCAATAGCAATAAGAGTTAAAGAATTGTTAAATGAAAGAAATTTATCTAATTATTATTTGTTTAAAGAAAGCGGTATTCCTCGTTCAACAATTTCCGCTGTTGTAAATGCGAAAAAGAATAATGTTGGAACAAACACTATTTATCAAATCGCTTCTACATTAGGAATATCTCTTGAAGAATTTTTTAAGGCACCTATATTTGACAGTGTTGATGATTAAACGATGAATTAATGAAATTAAATAAAGCATTTGCGTTAAGATTTAAAGAAATATTAAACTGCAAGTAGTGAAACTCCAAACTTTATGAATATCGCTCTTATCGTCAGAGCATTAGGCTTGTCTTTCTCTAAATTTTTTGATAGTCCGCTCTTTGATTTTGATAACTTAGAAATTAAAGCAAAATAAAAAGGACAGTGTATACCATTGTCCTTTTGTTATTTATAATGTTTAACCTTATTCATTTGCAGTTATTACGATGTCCGCGCCAGTGTTTAGCACATTTTTTATTACCACTTCGCCGAATTTTGCGTTTTTTAGGCGGAGTTTTTCTATCTCTTTCATCACATCGAAAATCATTGATTTTGGCACAGGTTTTGAAGTTTTGCAGGCGCGCACACCCTTTTCGGTTTTGACCGAACTTGTGACAATACGCATAGGACAGGTCACTTCCTCTTTACCAAATACTTCGCCACGCTTGCAGTTGTTGCCAGTGACCGTTATATTGTCCCCGTCTATGGTTACGGTGAGTTGGCAACCTAGCGGACACATAATGCAGGTTAGTTCTCG
Source organism: Candidatus Caccovivens faecavium (assembly GCA_018715545.1). Classification (GTDB taxonomy): domain Bacteria; phylum Bacillota; class Clostridia; order Christensenellales; family UBA1242; genus Caccovivens; species Caccovivens faecavium. The sequence goes on from DVLK01000043.1 coordinate 7,411, forward strand.
CTTTTCCATTATTGCACCTCCATGGTAACTTCATTTTTTATACCACTTTTGTTGAACTTCATTGTCATCATCTCGCCTGGGACGCCAGCAAGCACAAATTTCTTAGCAATCTCCTTGCCATCGCTTTTGACAACAATCCACTTTCTGACAATCTTGTTCTTTAATCTAAATTTCATCTCGACATCTTCCGTCCCTTCAAAGAGAGTGTAAGGAAGGACATAGGCAAAGTCTGATGAGTGCGACACTTTGATTAAATTGCCATTATATAACTTCTTTTGCGCATAAAGCGAAGCGAACAAGCCAACCTGCTTCCCTTCAAGCGCCACATTGTCGGCTAAGTCATGCACATGCAAGACATTTCCGCATGAAAAGAGCCATGGCAGTTTTGTTTGATAATGCTCGTTGACAAAGACGCCATTGGTCTTTGGGTTGGTTTCAAAATTTGGAAGTAGTTGTAAATCTGGCACCAAGCCGACCGATAAGATGACGGTGTCGCACTTTAAAAATTTCTTTGTGTTTTCAAGTTTTTGGAAATTTTCGTCAACTTGTCCATAGTATACGCCTTCCACTCTATCACGGCCTACCACCTCAAATATGGTGGTGTTATAGTAGAGCGGAATGTTGAAGTCATCTAGACACTGCAATATGTTGCGCCTTAATCCACTTGATGTGGAGTTGATTTCCAATACCGCATGCACTTTTGCGCCCTCCAAAGTCAACCGCCTTGCCATGATAAGTCCGATATCTCCACTTCCTAAGATGACGATATCTTTTCCTATCATCTTTCCGTCAATGTTGACCATTTTTTGCGCAGAGCCTGCCGTTATCACACCCATCGGTCTTGTGCCGTTGAGTGAAATATTGCCCGCCGTTTTTTCGCGACATCCCATGGCAAGCACGCACGCTTTAAACTTTATTTCCATGATGCCACTTCTTCCTAGCACCATTGCCACATTTTCCTTTAAGTCGGTCACCAAAGTGTTTGTTAAAACTGTGATGTTTTTGTCCTTTTCCACCATTTTTCTGAAACGATGCGCAAACTCAGGACCTGTCAGTTCTTCGCCAAAATAGTGAAGCCCAAAGCCGTTGTGTATGCACTGGTTGAGTATTCCGCCAAGCACTCCATCACGCTCAACAATCACCACCTTACTTCCATTTTCGGAAGCAGAGAGCGCCGAACTCATACCAGCAGGTCCTCCACCAATAATTAAAACATCAGTCACCATTTGTCCACCTCCCGAATATTTCCGACCGCCACTTCGCTTCCGCGATTTTCTTTTAAAACTTCCTCGTATTTAATCTTCCTACTCTTCAAGATGAGATTGACAACCTTTGTGAAACAGAAGCCACCTTGGCAACCACCCATACCAGCGTTAGTCCTACGCTTAATTCCGTCAACTGAACGAATTTTGAGTGGTCTGTTGAGTGCAGATATTATGTCCCCTTTTGTTATCTTTTCACACTTGCACACCACCTCGCCATAGTCAGGGTTCTCTTTTATCAGCGCCTTTTGCCTATTTAAAGGAAGATTCTTTAAAAGAGTGTAATCCTTTAATTCCTTTAAATTCTCTTTTTCTTTCAAATCATAGCCTAAAAGCTCTGCCACATACTCAGCAATCGCTGGCGCGCTCGACAAGCCTGGTGAGCAAATACCAGCAAGGTTGATGACGCCCTTTTGCATTTGACTTTTTTCGATGATGAAGTCATCGCCACTAATCACTCTCACGCCTGAAAACTCACGAATGGCGTTTTTGAAGTTGATGTTATTCAGCATCAAGCTTGCCTTCTTTTTGATATCATTAAGTCCAGCATCCGTCGTTTTTGTGATATCTTCGCCCTCCTCACTTGTTGGTCCGATAAGGAAATTTCCGTCAACGGTCGGCGTGATTAAAACACCCTTGCCTAACTTTGTTGGAAGTGGAAAGATTGTGCATGGCACATCTAACTTTGTTGTGTTTGAAAAGACAAAGTATTCTCCGCGCCTAAAAGTGAGCGGGTATTCTTCGCTTTTTAAAAGTTTTGCCACTTCGTTATAGCCAGCACCTGCACTGTTTATGATATTTTTTGCAAGAAAGACATTTTTCTTTGTTGTCACCTTAAATATCTCGCCTTCACGCTCTACCTTTTCAATGTCCTCTTCTAGATATACTTTACCGCCGTTTAAAATGCTCTCATCGGCAAGCGCAATGGTGAGGAGATATGGACTGACAATGCCAGCCGTTTTAGCGTATAACGCATAGTCGTTGCCCTCCTTTAATTCTGGCACGTATTTTAGAATTTCATCACGGTTTAAAATGGAAAGCTTTTTTACGCCATTTCTTTTTCCACGCTCATAAAGCCTTTCAATCATTGCGCGATCTCCGCCAACTACAAGCGCTCCCGTCCTTTTAAACGGAACATGAAGCCTTTTTGTAAGCTCTGGAAAGAGCTCGCTTCCTCTAACATTTAGCTTTGCTTTAAGCGTGCCAGGCTCTGGATCATAGCCCGCATGAACAAGTCCGCTGTTCGCCTTGCTTGCACCCGTCCCTACATCGCTTGCTTTGTCGATAAGTGCCACCTTTTTACCAATGCGGACAAGCTTATTGAAAATTGCCGTGCCGACAACTCCGCCACCGACAATTATAGAGTCATAAATCATTCGTCCCCCTTTTAAATAATTTTACTTATATAAAAAATGTTTGTCAAACAAAAAGAAAAAGTGGCAAATTGTTTCCTATTTTTTTTAGAATGTGTTAAAATGAAGTTATGAGGAGTTTATGAGAAGATTTATCTTAGGATTAGATGAAGGCACAACAAACCTAAGAAGTGTGTTATATGATGTTGACACAAATAAAATTGTCGATATCAATCAGCGCTCTTTTCACCAATACTATCCAAAAAGCGGATATGTGGAGCAGGATGCCACAGAGATTTTAAACGGCATAATCTCCACCTCAAAGACGGTGCTAACAAGAAACAAAGTCAAAAAAGAAGAGCTACTCGGCGTTGGCATAACCAACCAGCGCGAAACAATAGTAGCATGGGATAGACAGTCGGGCAAACCTATCTACAACGCGATAGTTTGGCAATGTAGGCGTACCACAAAATATATGAAATCTTTGCCAAATGAAATAAAGGAAAAGATTAAAGAAAAGACGGGACTTATTCCTGATCCGTATTTCAGTGCTTCAAAAATGAAGTGGATTATTGAAAATATCAAAGAGGCCAAGAAACTTTTAAAACAAAATAACCTTTGCTTCGGCACGATAGATTGCTATCTTGCCACCATGCTAACTGGAAATTTCGTCACCGATGTCACAAACGCCTCCCGTACCATGCTTATGAATATTAAAACTCTTGACTATGATGATGAACTGCTTTCATTTTTTAAAATACCACGCTCGTCACTTCCAAAAATCTTGCCATCTGACAGCCATTTTGGAAATATAAAGAAATTTCTAGGCGCTCCACTTTGCTCAATTATCGGCGACCAACAGTCAAGCATGATAGGTCAAGGTGTGGTTAGCTATGGTAGCACCAAAGTGACCTATGGCACAGGCGGATTTATTCTGACAAATATTGGCAAAAATATCAATAAGTTTCCAGAAAAACTATTAATTACAGTCGCCTCTTCGCTGAACGGTGAAACAGAGTATGCGATTGAAGGAAGTATTTATAGCGCTTGCAGTGGCCTCAATTTTTTAAAACATAACCTCTCGCTCTATGATGATGTCCGAAAGACAAGTGATATGGCGCGCTCGCTTCCTGACAATGAAGGCGTCTATTTTGTGCCTGCTTTCACTGGACTTGGAGCCCCTTACTGGAACAATGATGCCCGTGGAGAGATTACTGGTATAACCTTCTCCACAAAAAAAGAACACATCGTGCGTGCAATGCTGGAAAGTATGGCATATAATACAAAGGCGGTGTTTGATGAGATGAGAAAGGAAGGTCAATGCTTTTCGCACATCTCTGTTGACGGTGGAGGAAGCAACAACGACTTTCTATTGCAGTTTCTTGCGGATATGCTAAATCATGATGTTGTGCGAAGTAGCACCAGTGAGGCTACCGTTATGGGTGCAATATATGTTGCCATGCTATCACTGAAACTTATAGATAAAAACGGAATTGTAAAGTTGTCAAGCGGGAAAGAGGTGTTCTGCCCTAATATGACAGACGCTGACCGCAAAAAATATTATGAAGGCTGGCAAAAAGCCATCAAAAAAGTTTAAGGAGGGAAAAATGGCAGAAGAAAAAGAAGAAGTTGTCATGGAAAAAGTAAACAAAAAGAAAAGCGAAACGGCAAATAAAACTAACAAAAAAGCCGAAACTAAAAAGAATGTTAAAAGTGCTGAAACTGTGACAAAAAAAGAGAAAAAAGAAGAAAAAACTAAAAATGTAGCTGTGGCTGAAAAGGCAAAAAAGCAGAAAAAAGAAATCTATGATATATTGGAAGTCGAGGGTTATCACCACCTAAAACTTCACACCTATGTATATGATAATGTGGAAAATCCAAAGGCTATTGTTTTGATTGTCCATGGCATGATGGAGCATGCTGGCAGATACTATAACTTTGCAAAATTTCTAAACGAAAATGGCTACATAGTGATTGCCAACGACCTTCGAGGACATGGTCATAGCGCCATAGATAAAAAATATGGCTATGGCGAAAAAGATATCTTCTTTGAGAGCGTTCAGGACGAAATAATCATATTGGAGAAAATAAAAGATGCCTATGAGCTTCCTGTCTATCTTTTCGGTCACTCATATGGTTCAATGCTCAGCCAAGCGATAATACAAAATACCAATGTGGTAGAAAAATGCGTGCTTTGTGGCACAGCCAACGGTTCAAGCGCCATTATGAAAAGTGGAAGTGGACTTGCTAAGTTCCTCTCTTTCTTCAAAAATGAAAAATCTGATGGTGGCTTTATCGAAAAGATGTGTATTAAAAACTACGGTAAAAAATTTGAACATCACAATTGGTTGACAAGAGATGATGCCGTGTTTGAAGCATATTGCAAAGATGAATTTTGTGGCGGTTCTTTTCCATTCAGTTTCTATAAAAGTATGCTCTCTAACATGAGCAAAATGAACTCTGGCGTAAATAAGATTGGCAGAAAAAAGGTGTTTATTATTGCAGGAGCTTGTGACCCTGTTGGCTCAAAAGGCAAACAGATAATTTCACTAAACAAGTATTATCTTAAAAACAACATAGATTCTCGCTGTAAAATCTATCCCGATTGCAGGCATGAACTATTAAACGAACTAAACAAAGAGGAAGTGTATAACGATATCTTAGAGTTCTACAATAACTAATCATCATAAAGGAGGTTTAAAATGGTTGGTCCAATAATTTTTATCGTTTTGTCAATGCTTCTATGCGTGGCATTCTGCGTGCTTAGAGCACAAAAGGCAACTGGCTTTTCACTGACACTTAAAATTTTATCATCACTGGCTTTCATATTTGTTGGCATATTAGCCCTACAAGTAAACGGGTTTTCAACAATCGGAATATTAATTTTGGTAGGGCTTATCTGTGGACTTGCTGGCGACATACTATTAGATTTAAAAATTATGTATCCACAGCACAACAACGCTTACTTCTACTCAGGTGTCGCCTCCTTTGCCGTTGGACATGTATTCTACTTCACCGCAACACTGCTATACATTTTAGAAATCAATTCCGCTATGCTTGCATGGGCGCTTCCTGTCGCCCTTGTGCTTGCAGGTTTGATGACACTTGCTATTATGCTCGTTTCTAAAAAGATGAAAATGGATTTTGGAAGCGTTAAATGGGCAGTCATTGCTTACAGCGTCATTCTCTCATTCATGTTCTTCTTCACCGTGTTTGTAGCTATCTACTCGCCTATCTTTTGGATATTTGCAGGTGGTATGCTCATCTTTTTACTCTCCGACCTTGTGCTTTCCATGCAATACTTTGGAGGAGCAAGCCAAAAGATATTCATCTATATCAACCACATACTTTACTACTTAGCTCAAAATATGTTTGCCCTCTTCCTTCTTCTTGGACTATAAGAGGAAAATATGACAATTAGAAATATTAAAGAGAGTGACCTAGAAAACATCAAGGCAATACTCAACGATTTTAATATAAGTGAAGAGTTTTTCGATAGTCTCTATAATTCCTCTTCATATATAAGCGAACTTTCCTTTGTACTTGTTAATGAAGAAAAACTTATCGGGCTTATGATATTCTCTAAAAACAAACTTGCAAAAACAGAAAGCTTAACGCTTGCTCCACTTTTGATAGAACCAGAATTTCAACATAAAGGCTTAGGCAAACACCTTTTAAAGCGCGGGCTTAATGTCGCAGAATTATTAGGTTATGACTATGTGATTGCCATCGGAAATCCGAAATTTTATGAAAAATATAACTTTAAATCACTTGAAGCTTTTGGTGTAATTGGTGATGAAAATTCTTTAATTTTAAGCTTAAATAATGATGATGAAGAATTAAATTGTGAAGTTAAATATCCTCGTGCAATTAAATATTTAAAAATTAAAAATTAAAATGTGGAATTGTGGATAATTAATAAACTAATTTTATTTATACTTAGAAAATTACTAACTAAAAAATAATAAAAAACGCAATAAAAATTTGCGTTTTTTTTAATTTTTTTTATATTTATTAATAATATTATT
>DVLK01000044.1 GCA_018715545.1 Candidatus Caccovivens faecavium
ATCAGTGTATTCAAATTAAAAATTTTTACCCTAAACATTTTAAATAAATTATTAAATATTTATTTTTCTTTTTTTGTAAATTCTGATATAATTTCAATGGATGGAGGAAAAAAAATGAAAATTATTAAAGATGCAGAGGGAATTATATTTGCCCCAAGGGAGAATGAAGTTGGAGTTGCGACTGGATGCATGTACCCTCGTATTATTGAACTTAAACATAATAACCATGAACTACTTGCCACCTTTGAAAACTATTCAAAAAAGGAACCCGTTTTTGCTCCGATATATAAAAGCACTGACGGTGGACATAGTTGGAAACTTTTTAGCAAAGTGGAAGATACAGTCAACGGTTATGGAATGCGCTATCAACCAACTCTATACGAATTAGATGAAAAATGCGGAGATTTAGATATAGGAACTTTGCTTTTTGCAGGCAATTCAATACCAAAAGATATGAGTTCAACGGAAATAGTATTTTACATTAGCCGTGACCACGGAAAAACCTGGGAATTTCGCTCATCTGTTGCAAAAGGTGGCGCCCCTGTCGAACAAAACTTTGAAAAGTTAGGTCCAATTTGGGAGCCTTTCATCTTCTTCAATAAAAAAGGTGAAATAGCAGTTATATTCTCTGATGAAAGACTACATAGTGAAGAACATTATAACCAAGTGCTTGTCATGGTAACTTCGTCAGACGCAGGAAAAACTTGGAGCAAGGAACAACTTATTGTTGCACTTAAAAATAAAAATTTGCGGCCTGGTATGCCAATCGTGTGCAAGACAAAAAAAGGATATTTTCTATGTTATGAGATTGTAGGTACGCCTTGTAACGATATTTATTACAAAACTTCAATAGATGGCATCGACTTTGGCGACCCAGCAAAAAAAGGTACGCGTGCCGAAACGGAGGACGGCTATTATCTTGGCAGTATGCCTTACTGTGTATATAACGAAAAATATGATGCAATAATTTTAAATGCCAAGCGCGATAACGAAGAAATCGGCTTGAACACTATAAGTTTTCTTGTCAACTATAAAAACGGCAAAGGCAAATGGGAACGCCAAAAACAACTTCTTGAATATGACAATCGCATACTCCAAACTGGTTGGAGCAAAGGCATGGCGGTTATAGAAAACGGCACTAAGCTTATCGAATTGTCCCCTGTTCAGTCTAATAAAGAACTTATGCACATTTCTTATGCAATCGCCAAACTTGAAGAATAAAAGAAATCAAAAACAGGCAATGCCTGTTTTTATATTTCACATCTAAAACTATATTCTCTTAGATCTCATGTTGAGGTCTTTGAAAGTGGCACTTTTGGGGAAAAGGAGAAAACAAGCGAATGGCAAGCGGTTTGGCGTTTATGCCGAAACGCGAAATAAAGTGCAGTTTGCGACGCGGATCAGGATGACAGAACCTAGCGAAAATAAGAAATAAAAAAGAAAAAAGAAAAGTTGTGAATGATTTTTATATGAATATCAAGCCTATACCCGTCATTCTGAGCAAGGGAGTGAAACGACCGCCGTCGAAGAATCTCAGAAACCAAGCCATATTCTCTTAGATCCTTCGATAAGCTTAGGATGACAGATACTGACTTAGTTCTCTTAGATCTCATGTTGGGGTCCCCGAAAGTGGCAGTTTTGGGAAAAAGAAACAAACAGATTTCTTTTCTCAAAAAACGGCAAGGATTTAAGGTTTATTTTAGCCTAAAAATTCTAACAGGCACGGTCAGTGCAACATCAATTTTCACATGCGTACCTTCAATTATTCCATCATCGGCAAGTTTTTTGGATATGTAGGTGTAGGCAAGTTCTGGCGTGTTATTTTCTCGGCTTAGATGAGAGAGAACAATTTGTCTTGTGCCACTTTCCACAAGTTTTTCCGCAAACTCTGCCGACGCATCGTTGGAAAGGTGACCATTTTTGCCCGCAATACGCACCCTAAGAGAAAGTGGATATTTTTCGCAGTTTTTAAGCATATTTATGTCGTGATTGGCTTCGAGATAGACAAGTTGACTGCCCTTGACACTATTAAAAATCTTGTCGGTGGTGTGACCTAAATCTGTAAGTAAACTTACCTTACTATCTCCGTTTTCAATGGTGAAACCAAAGCATTTAACATCGTGTGGTATTTCTACTGGCGAGATGATTAGATCCTTTATGTCAAAGTCGCCGTCAAAAATTCGCATATTGCCTTCCGAAGCCTTGCTTAATTTTGGATATACCCCTTTCCAAACATCGTTATGAGCATAGATAGGCGTGTTAAATTTCTTCGAAAAAACATCAACACCCTTAATGTGGTCGGTATGCTCATGTGTCAATATGATAGCATCTATATCTTCCCCGCTTACGCCGATAAGGTTGAGCCTTTTCACCGTTTCAGTGCATGAAATACCATCATCCACAAGAATTCGTGCATGTTCTGTTTCAATATATGTGGCATTTCCGTCACTGCCAGATGATAAATTAAAAACTCTCACTTTTTTCTTAAACTCAACCTTTTATTTTTATAATTACTTTTTTATAATTTCGCTTGGTTTTCATTTCAACTTTCATGCGTCTATCTCTTTAAAGCTTGATTTGTTCAACCTATGATGTTTGAATTAATTTAACTTGCAAAAATTTTTTATTAAATTTCTTCTTTTTTTCGCTTATTTACTAAAACATTTTTCGCTTGCTTTATTAAGACAACAACATACCTGCTTTAAAACACAAATCATTATAGCACAATCTCACAAAAAAAGCAAAAAAATGCATAGATTTATGCATTTTTGTTTTCTTCTAAAATTTTCTTCAAGAATTGCCCTGTGTAACTCTTTTCGCATTCGGCTACTTCCTCAGGCGTTCCTGTGGTCACCACTGTTCCGCCCTCATCACCGCCTTCTGGACCCATGTCGATAATGTAGTCCGCGCATTTTATCACATCAAGGTTATGCTCGATTACCACAACCGAGTTACCATTGCCGATAAGCCTATTTAAAATTGTCACCAACTTTTTGATGTCATAGACGTGTAGTCCTGTGGTTGGCTCATCCAAGATATACATTGTCTTACCCGTTTCGCGCTTACTGAGTTCTGTTGCTAGTTTAACCCTTTGAGCCTCACCGCCAGAAAGTTCGGTTGCAGGCTGTCCTAACTTAATATAGCCAAGTCCAACATCATAGAGCGATTGAATTTTGTTCAGAATTGAAGGAATGTTCTCAAAGAATTTAAGTGCTTCTTCAACCGTCATATCAAGCACATCGCTTATCGACTTGCCCTTATACTTCACTTCCAAAGTTTCACGGTTATATCGCTTGCCCTTACATACCTCGCACGGCACAGTGATATCTGGCAAGAAATACATCTCAATCTCTTTGACGCCAGCGCCTTCGCACGCCTCACATCTACCGCCTTTCACATTAAACGAAAAACGCCCTGCACTATATCCTTTAGTCTTAGCGTCAACAGTTGAAGCAAAAAGTTCTCTGATTGCCGTAAACACACCAGTGTAAGTGGCGGGATTACTTCTAGGTGTTCTGCCAATCGGCGCTTGATCAATGCATATAACCTTGTCAACAGCCTCTACATTTTCAATCTTAGAGCAGTTACCAAGCGGTAATTTGCTGTTATTAAGTTGGTTAGATAGATATGGGAACAAGATGCGGTTGATAAGCGAACTTTTTCCGCTTCCAGAAACGCCTGTGACCGCAGTAAAGACGCCTGTTGGAATTTTTACATTGATGTTCTTTAAATTGTTTTCCTTTGCTCCTTTTATAGTAATAAAATCCTTTGGTTGTCGACGCGACAAAGGAATTTCAATCTTGTCCTCTCCACGCAAAAATCTTGCCGTGACCGACTTTTTGTTCTTCATAACTTCCGCTACCGTGCCAGCCGCCACAATCTCTCCGCCATGCACGCCAGCATATGAACCAACATCAACAAGATAGTCCGCCGCGCGTATCGTGTCCTCGTCATGCTCCACCACAATAACGGTGTTGCCTAAATCTTTCAAATTTTTAAGCGTTCGAAGGAGTTTTTCATTGTCGCGTTGGTGTAACCCAATAGATGGCTCGTCCAAGATGTAGGTCACGCCGACCAAGCCACTGCCAATTTGAGTTGCCAGCCTAATTCTCTGCGCCTCACCGCCAGAGAGCGTGTCCGCCGAACGCGATAAGGTCAAGTAGTTAAGCCCAACATCTTCCAAAAATTGCAAGCGATTCAAAATTTCTTTCACAATTGGCTCAGCAATGGTGGCTTTTGCCTTGCTTAACGATAAATTTTTAACTATTGGAATTAAGTTTTTCACGCTTTCATTACAAAAATCGTAAATATCTTTTCCGTCAATCTTCACAGAGAGCGCGCTTTCGTTTAATCTTTTACCATGGCAGGTTACACAAGGTTGTTCTCGCATAAATCTGCCAATCTCAAATTTCACCCACTCGCTGTTTGTTTCCTTGTATCTTCTTCTTAAATTGTTGACAATACCCTCAAAAGTGGTGGTTAGATATCTTTTATTTCTATCGTTTGACACTTCAAGTTCAATCGTGTCGTCCTTTGTGCCGTAGAGAAGAATGTCAATTTTATCTCTTGATAAATCACGAACAGGCGTGTCCAAATCAATGTCATATTTTCGTGAGAGCGCTTCAAAATATGCTCGCGCCATACTCCCCTCTTCACTCTTCCAACCTGTGATATTAAAGGCTCCTTGATTAATGGAAAGGTTGGAGTTTTTAAGCACTGCAAACTCGTCAATGTCGCTGTTGAAACCTAAACCTAAGCAAGTTGGACAAGCGCCATAAGGGGCATTGAACGAGAAAAGCCTAGGCGTGAGTTCGCCAAGTGTCCATCCACAAGTTGGGCAGGCATAATTTATAGAATATAAATCTTCCCTCTCTTCTGTTTTTGCAATCACAAGTCCGTCCGCTAGTTTCAACGCTGTTTCTAGACTCCCAGCAAGACGCGCGTCCTTACCTTCCTTTATCGTTATGCGGTCGATAATAACGCTCACATTGTGCTTCAAGTTTTTGTCAAGATTTATCTCATCGTCAAGTAGGTGCGTAAAGTTATCCACCTCCACACGCGTAAAACCACTCTTTTTCAAACTGTCAAAAAGTTTCGCCTGCGTGCCTTTTTGTCCGCGCACAACTGGCGCCAAAATCGAAACCTTTGCGCCTTCGCCATAGCTCTTTATGTTGTCCACAATTTGATCGATAGTCTGTGGCACAATCTTCTTATGGCAGTTTGGGCAATACGGCGTGCCGATGTTGGCAAAAAGCAAGCGGAAATAATCATATATTTCCGTCACTGTTCCAACCGTCGAGCGCGGATTGTGGTTGGTTGTCTTTTGGTCGATGGAGATTGCTGGCGAAAGCCCTTCAATCGAGTCAACATCTGGCTTCTGACTTTGACCTAGGAACATACGCGCATATGAAGAAAGACTTTCCATATACTTTCTCTGCCCTTCGGCAAAAATCGTGCCAAACGCAAGCGAACTCTTCCCCGAGCCACTCACCCCTGTGAATACAATAAACTTATCTCTTGGCAAGGTAAGATTAACATTCTTTAAATTATTCTCCCTTGCACCCTTAATTATAATTTGATTTTTCATAGTCTACATATTATACCACAAATTTAATAAGAAAACAAGTGCCACTGATTATTTTTCTATTTTGGTATATGAAAATATAGTAATCTCTCTATAATAAATCGCAAAATTTTGTCAAATCATTTTAAATCAAACAATTGATAAAAATATTAACATAAATTAAAGTAAAGCTTAAAATATATTTAAAAACACTATTTTTAAGAAAAAATTGAATTTTTAAGCATTTTTTTTGATGTTTTTTGTTTTTACTCTATTTCTTCCTTCTTATTCAATCTCTTTTTAAGTTGAGCAATTTTGTTTCTAAGTTCAATCGCGCGCTCAAAATCAAGTTGAGAGGAGGCGATTTTCATCATCGAAGTGAGCCTGTCAATTTCAAGCGGGATGTCGCGTTTTGATAAGTGCTGTTCGGTGACTTTCTTGCCTATTTCCAAAGTGTTTTTAACTTCTTTGATAATCGTCTTTGGCACAATGCCATGCTTTTCATTATATTCCATTTGGAGTTTTCTTCGGCGTGCGGTTTCATCCATCGCTCTTTGCATACTGTCCGTGATTGTGTCTGCAAACATGATAACTCTTCCGTTTGCATTACGCGCCACCCTACCAATCGTTTGAATAAGCGCACCTTCGCTTCTAAGAAAGCCCTCCTTATCCGCATCCAAAATGCAAACAAGTTCCACTTCTGGCATATCCAAGCCCTCGCGCAAAAGATTGATGCCGACAAGTATGTCAAACTCGCCCTGTCTTAATCCGTTGATTATCTCAACTCTCTCCATTGTGTCGATTTCTGAGTGAAGATATTTCACTTTAAAAGAATGGTCGGTTAAGTATGTTGTCAAACTTTCTGCCATTTTCTTAGTTAAGGTGGTAACTAAAACTCTCGCACCGCGTGCAATCGTCTTTCGACACTCTTCCATAAGTTCGTCCACCTGATTTTTGATAGGTCGAACCTCGACGGTTGGATCCAAAAGTCCTGTCGGACGAATGACCTGCTCTACAACCTGCCCTGCCTTTTCAAGCTCATACTTTCCTGGCGTTGCCGAAACAAAGATCGTTTGTTTCAACCTTTTTTCGAACTCGTCAAATTTAAGTGGTCTATTATCTTTTGCCGCCTCCAATCTAAATCCGTAATCTACTAGCGATTTTTTTCGCGCTTGGTCGCCGTTATACATCGCGCGGATTTGCGGAATGGTCATATGACTTTCGTCAATAATGGTCAAAAAGTCGTCTGGAAAATAGTCAATAAGCGTATATGGCGGTTCACCTTCCTTTCGACCGTCAAAATAGCGCGAATAGTTTTCAATGCCACTGCAATAACCAACCTCGCGCATCATTTCAAGGTCATACGCCACACGCTGACCGATGCGCTCCGCCTCCAACGGCTTACCCTCTCTCGTAAAATCTTCAATTGCCTTTTCTCTATCCTTCTCAATTTCTACGAGTGCATTTTCCATTCGGTTTTTGCCAACTGCGTAGTGCGTAGCTGGGAAAATGGCAACATAGTTAAGCTCTCTTAAAAGATTGCCACTAACCGGGTCAAACTCATATATCTTTTCAATTTCGTCGCCAAAAAATCGCACCTTGATGGCAGATTCTGAAAGGTTCGCAGGAAAAATGTCCACAGTGTCACCTTTTACGCGAAAAGTGGTGCGCTTAAAGTCGATGTCGTTGCGCGTGTATTGAATACCTATAAGCCTTGAAATTAATTCATCTCTGTCAAACTCCTCTCCCGGTCGCAGAGAAATATGAAGTTTTAAATATTCGTCAGGGATACCTAAACCGTAGATACAAGAAACAGAGGCCACCACAATAACATCTCGCCTTTCTAGTAGCGAAGAGGTGGCAGAAGAGCGAAGTTTATCAATGTCATCGTTGACACTCATGTCTTTTTCAATATATGTATCACTTGAAACGATATATGCTTCTGGCTGATAATAGTCATAATACGAAACAAAATATTCCACACGGTTGTTTGGAAAAAACTCACGAAACTCGTTGCAAAGTTGCGCCGCAAGTGTCTTGTTGTGTGCAATAACAAGCGTCGGACGATTGACCTTTGCAATGATATTTGCCATAGTGAAGGTTTTTCCAGAGCCGGTTACACCCAAAAGCACTTGACTTTTAAGCCCGTCTTCTAACCCTTCCACCAACTCTTCAATTGCCTTTGGTTGGTCACCCGCAGGTTTATACTTACTCACAAGTTCAAAATCATGTTCACTTCTTTCATTATTCATACTTATATTATATCACAAAATATCATAAACAACAAAAAGTTTTAATAGCAATAAAAAAATTGTATGAGGAGAGCAACTCATACAACTTTTTAAAAATACTAAAGTTAAATTACGCCTCTGTCACAACGTATGTCGTCAACTCGCCTTCCTTTGTTAAAGTTGAAGTATATCCGTCTTTAACAAAGTTTGTGGTTAAGTCTGCACTTTCAGCGGCGTTGGCTGCTGGGTCAAAATTCTCAAAAGTTCCGCCTGTCACAACAATGCTTCCTGTTCCATTGGTGTAACAATCATCTTGTAAATTTAATGTGAACTGATAGTCTTTTTTATTATCGAGTTGTTGAATAGAGTATCTTCCACCTTTAATTTCAGCAGAACCATCTAAAACATAAACAACGCTTATATTTCCAACATATGTGCCGTCTTCAATAACAAGGTGTCCGCCACCTGAAACATCAAACGCGTAGCAGTCATTTTCTTTCGCGCGAATTGTTCCGTTGCCTCTAACGGTCAAATCTCCACCTTCTTCAACAGCGATGATAGAAAGAGTGCTAACTCCCTCTTCTCCTGACTGAACTTCATGCCAAATATCTTTTTCATTTGAAAGAGTTTTACCATTCATATCAAGCACA
>DVLK01000045.1 GCA_018715545.1 Candidatus Caccovivens faecavium
TCTTTAATTTTCATTCTAACACTTCGTATACCCCAAGTATTACAATTCATCAATTACTAAATATCTTTGTTTTGCTGATTTAGGTAGACAAGGAAATTTTTTAGTTCATCTCTAAACTCCAATTCTTTAATTAGTTCTTCTTTCGACATGTCTTTGTAGGTTGTTTTAGAATTTCTGGGTCTGCCTTTGTTTGGATTGTCCAGATGGGTAGCTTTCCCACGATTATCTACACAAGTGCCAAACTTACGATATTGTTCAATCCATCTTTGAAGCATACCATCGCCAGGGATGTTAAAAGTTCTTAAAATTTCATTCCAACCCATATGTTGGTCAAGATAGAGTAAAACAATTTCATTTTTTTCTTGAATAGTCCATCTTTTGTTTTTTCTTTTGCCTTGATACATAAATCCTCCTTTTAAAGATTATACAAGAAAAAGAACATATTAGACTACAAAATCTAACATGTTCTCTCTTTTTTATTTGTTGTCCGTTTTAATCAAACAACATCTTTTGTACTAATATCTTTTTTTTATTAAATAACTCCCCAATTTATTTGGATGGTTCCATTATTAACTTGGCTCCATAAATCGTCCCATGTTGGTGGTTTTTGAGGAATTTGACAATTCACAATTATGTTTTTGTTAAAATTAAATATATAACCTTCAATAAATTCAACAGTTTGTGGAATTGTAATCTCTGTAATGTTACAACCTGCAAAAGCACTATCACATATTTTTGTTAAATTTACACAATTAGATGTATCAACACTCGTTAAACTACCACAATAATAAAATGCGCTTTCACCAATTATTTGTAAATTTGCTGGAAGTACAACATTAGTAATTTTAAATCTTTCAAAGTTATTTTTACCGATAAATTTTAAAGAACTAGGCAAATTTAGTGATGTAACAGATGAAGAGTAAGAATATGCAAACAATTTTCCATCAATAATTCCAAGTGTACCTTCTTTAATTTCAATAGATTCAATGTTTGTTTCCTTAATATCAATAAGATAATTGCTTACATATAAATAATTACCTTCCCAATATGAACTCGTTGAACTTACAATTTGTGTACCCAAAAATGCATCTTTTCCAATACCTATTAAGTTTTGAGGTAAATTTGCAGTTGAAAGTGTTGACATATACTTAAAAGCATCTTTTCCAATATACAATACGCTTTCTGGTATATTTATGGTTTTTAGTGTTTTGGTTGAAGGCATATAAAATGCACATTCGGCAATATCTATTGTGCCTTCTTTTACAGTGTATGATGTAGCGTTAAAATCTCTGCTTACTGTAATTAAATGTTTACCAATGTATAAAACTTCATTTTCCCAATTACTTTTTGTATTAAAATATTTCGTATTATAAAATGATGAATAATGTAAATCCAACTTAACATCTGGCAAAGTTATATCTTCAAGTAATGAACAATTACTAAAAACATTTTGACCAAAATCTTTTAAAGTTTCAGGAAGTTCAATTGCTGTTAAATTTGTACAATTTTGAAAAGCCGTATCTCCGATATATTCAACCTTATTTAAATTAACAGTCGATAAATTTTCACAAAATGCAAAAGTGTATCGCCATATGTCCGTTAAAGAATCCGGAAAGTCTATCGACTCTAACCCACTATTTCTAAAACAATCACTTCTTATTTCTATTAGTGTGTTTGGAAGTGTAATTGATTTTAGTGCTGTGCAATTTTTAAATGTATATTCATATAAAACGGTGATGTTTGCAGGAAGTTTTACGAAATTTAAGTTAGAACAATTTTGAAATGTTCCTAATCCAACATCCCAAATTGTGTCTGGAAGTTCTATGTGTTGTAAAGTTTTATTATTTTTAAATAAATAATTTTGTAAACTTTTAACTGTTGTTCCATTAACTTGATTTGGGATTATAAGTTCAGTAATACCATCTATATTATTTACTCCTGTTATATTGCCATTTCCGTCAATTATGTATTCAATTGCAACAACTTCGTCTTGTTCATAGTATGCATAAACTGTTTTATTTTCGTCAAGTTCTATGCTCTCATATGTGTTTGCTTCCAACTTTTGTGTCCATGTATTCTCGTCAAAGTACCAACCTTTAAAGGTATATCCTTGCTTTGTTGGTGCTGTTGGCAGTGTTATGAGTTCATTCCCTGATGTTTTTATTGTTTCAATAACTTGTCCGTCTGCCATAAATGTTATGTCATATTTTGCAGCAACAACTTCGTTTTGTTCATAATATGCGTAAACTGTTACATTATTTTTTAATTCAATATCTTTATATGTGGTTTCTTCTAACTTATTAGTCCAAGTGCCGTTGTCAAAATACCAACCTTTAAAGGTATATCCTTGCTTTACTGGTGCCGTTGGCAGTTCTATTGTTTCTTTACCTGCCGTGTAAATTTCTTCAACAACTATGTTATCAGCACGAAATTGAATACAATATTCATGTTTTGATGTAACCAATAAAACAACTGTAACTATAATTCCAACAATTAGTAAAAACATAAGCCATTTAAAAAAATTAATTTTCATAAAACACCTACCATTTTGTAATTAGTATACCATTATAAAAATTTTTTACAAAATTTATTTTAATGTTTCATAAAAATATATTTTTTTCTTCTTATTTTTTTATACAAATTAGCACTATTTCAGTTGCATACAACGGACCACCGTAATAACGCAAATAAAATTTATAATTTTTGTTATAACCTGAAATCATCTTGGGAATTTCAATTATATCACTATTATTATGGTAAACTGATATTAAAAGATAAGGAGAAAATTATGAAATTTGAAAGTTTATGGAATGGATATAAA
>DVLK01000046.1 GCA_018715545.1 Candidatus Caccovivens faecavium
ATATGTATTAAATATTAATATATATTTATAATAAATTTATCTATTTATTTTGAAATATTTTTAGAGTGTGCTAAAATTATCTTAATAAGAGAGGTGTTTATGAAAACTTTAAAATCTTTTATGCTTGTGCTTGTTTCCACATGTTTTTTAATTTGTGGTATTCTTCTTTTTTCACCAAAGAAAGATGACATAGCTCATGCTGAAACTAATATAGTTGATAACATAGACAACGATGTGCAAGATTATGTTGGAATTGAAGTCGAAAAAGGGGATGCCGTTTCTGAATCACTAATTTCGGATGATATCTTCCTATATGACGGAAATAACTCTTTAAGCGTCTATCTTAAAACTAATGGCGAAACGGTTAACCCTAACGGTGGACAAATCTATGACTATGTTTATTATCCAGACGAAGATAATCTCTCTATGTTTTACTTTTATCGAATAAATGGTGTCAATCTAAGCATCAACGGAGTGGAACAAAGTTTAGAGCAAGAGACTTATAAATTCAACCCTCCTTCAAATCTCACCTTTGAAAATTTGCCTGATGTTATTCCGGAAAACTTTAAAATAAAATTTGGAAACACCTCTGACACCAACACCTTTAAGATTACAGATGATAGTGGTAACTTAATTGAAGGCTTATACACCTTGCAAGTGGAAATAGATTTATGGCAAGCGCTTGACGGTAGAAGTGACCAACAAGAATCTGTCTTTGACAACAAAACTGACGAAACCTTAACCTATTCTTTCTTTGTCTTAAAGGAAAATTCCTATATCGTAAACCAAAGACCTGTGTTTACGCAAAACAACTTTGACAGCACAACCACCATCTCTACAACAGTGAATCCAAACTATGGCAATTATCTTTACAGTAACTATTCATACGCTGGAAATAAAATTGCAAGCCTAACATATGACCAAACAAAATATGATGTTGCAATCACAAAAGAGCTAAACTCTACATATCAATTCGCCACACTTTCATATATCGCTGAAAATGACAATGGCGAAACAAGTGGCTATACCTTAGAGGGCGACAATATCATTCGCTATCAAAAAAATGGCTCACGCACAACAATATACTTCTATGACATTGGAAATTACTCAGTTTCCTTTGAAGCCGTTGCCACTTTCTCAACCGCTTCAAATGTCTATAACAAATATTCGCTTTCCGATCTCGCCGATATAACCAAAGACATCATGGTGTATGTTTATGGCTATCAAGCAACTCACATAGACTATGACAACAATCGCAACTTTGTGGAATTTAAAACTTTCGAAAATTCTAGCGGTGCTTTTGACGGTTCTTATTACCACAGCGCAGATATCACGGCAGACTTCCTCGCCTCAGAACCTAGCTTTGGACAAAATACTTCAAGCTCTGATACAACAGGAAGCGAAACTTTTGTATATACAAATATTTTAAATTATCTCAACCAACAAGATGAAAATAACAGTTATTTAATCACTCCTGAAACCACAAATCAGGCTCTTGTTCGCTTTAACTTGAATGCCACTGCCTTGCTCAGCGGGAATGTAAGGTCATATGTATATTCAACAACTGCACTTCCTGGATACCAACCTTTAACAGGCTCAAACCTTCAAGGTCAAGATCTATATTATACAACCTATAATGGCGGTTCAATAAGTGACGCAGGAACATATATCTTCATACTTGCATACACCTTTGACCAATTCTACACAACCAATGCTCAAAGAGATTCTAGCACAATTTTTTATCAAGTGTTCTTCTTTAAGATTGACACCAACCCTCCTTCAATTGACCTTAAAAATGAAAGCGGAGAAACCATATATTCCGACACATATACAAATGAAAGCGTGACGATTTCCAACCCTAATGTAAATAATGTTCATGACAAGGATGTCACCGTTCAAATCTATGCTTATGACTATGTAAACAATCAATATCTATCTAAGTATGGCGGAAGATATGGCGTTGACATGCGCTCTTTAAATAATAATTCTGACACTCTACAACTTACAGAAAATGCTCACTTTACAATAAGGCTTTACTACACCAACGAAATAAACGACACAAACATAGATATTGTAAACAATAGAATAATCAAACAGTTCTATTTCACAATTGATAAAATCGCAATAGATAATGTTTCCGCTAGGAATGTTTCGTTGATTTCAGGTTCTTCAAGATATAACATTCTTCGCGGTGTGGAGGGAATTTCCACAAATCAAGATATCATCGTGTCTTGGTCAGATAAAGCAAGCTCAGCTGAAACCTTTGCTTATTACAGATATTTTCCAATAAATGCCACTACCTTCTATCAGGAAGGATTGAACACCTCCAACATCTTGCAAGAATTTTTAAATGGAACTATGGGCGTGTCATATATGCCAATCAACTACTCAATTGACCTATCAAGTGATGGAAAATGGACAAGATACGCTGGAAACACAAATGGACAAACTTCCACAGTCACCAGCCAATATGTTCTATCTGAAACAGGTATGTATGTCTTTGATGTCTATGATGTTGCAGGCAACCATTCAGTACAAATCTTCATCATAGATGATACCGCACCTATGTTTGCTTTACAAACAGGAAGTGAATATTCCCTAATACCGTCCTATCATTACATATCTGAGGCTTCCACTCTTTACTGGGGAGATTATAAAACTATCGCTATTGATGATGTAAATGGGGCAATTAATTTTAGAAATATTATAAATATAGACAATGTAACAGAAGCAAATGCCAACTATGCTATATATAAAGATTATAACGGCAATATATCTCTTGATATATACAAAGCATTTTACAATTTGCTTTATCGAAACAATTATATACAATACATCAACTGCTCCGCTCTTACAGCCCCAACGAATAGAGCTTATTTGACTTTTGAAATAGACGACCTTGTATATGAAACGCCAATTGGAAGCAATAAATACGCGCAAGCAACTGGCAAAAATTCGATAAGCTTAAATGATGACCGTGAATATACCTATCGTATTCTTATAAGGGATGAAAGTAACACCACATACGATTATGCATCTAGCACCACCGCACTAATACAATACACAAATTATTATAGCGCAAGACAAAACATAATCGTCAGCCATGATACATCAGAGTTTAGACTTTTCTATGAAGAAACAAATAATCAAGGTGAAGAAGAAAATGTATATCTATCTAGCAACCTAATGGTAACAAGCGATGATGGTGACACACTAACCACATATCTTTCCCCGATTAATGTCAACAAACTTATATATGTTTCCTTTATTCCAACGGTAGCGGAAGAAACAACAGTTCAAATAGACAGCGTGAGAGTTGATTATTATGCCTATGTTGATAAACAGGTAGAAATTAATGGAACAACATACTATTATAGAGAACTAAGCGATGAACGCACTTCGACAACCGAACTATATAACTACTCAGAAGGACAATCAACCGAAACAAACATTGAAGAGCTATTTAGTAATAATGAAGGTGTTACAAATGAGGGAATGTATATAATCACAAGAACCTACAACACTGAGGTTACACCTACATTAAACGAACAAGATTATATAACGAGAAAGTATGTGCTCTATGTAGATAGAAATGAGGTTATCTCCTCTCCTGTAACAAGAGGCGAAGGAAACTCATCACATTCTGAAAGCTTAGTTGGTGGAGAAATATTTATTGGTATGTATGACAGCGGAGATAACACCGACCTTGTAATAACTTTCCCTGACAGTCCAGACGGAAATTTAAACAGCACAACCCTTTATGATAGTAATGAAAACTCCATACTAAGCACAAACAAATTACCTCTCAGAGTTTATGTTCCAACCTACAAATATACAATGTATGCTCAAAAAGTGCCAAAGCAAGTTCCTGCTTTTGATGAACAAGGCAATCCTATCATGGAAGATGGCGTGCAAACAACAGTGCCTAGCGAAACAGAATACTATTATGAAGTAATTTACAATTCTGACAACCAAAATGCCTATTATGACTTAAATGCATTGGAGAGCGACTTAGACACGACTGATTTGATTACTGATGAGGAAGGTAATGTTTATATCGAAGAATATCTCTTATTTGCTGAAATTTACAGAAATCCAACGGATGGAATTAATATTCCAATTTATCGAAC
The DNA here is from genome assembly GCA_018715545.1 of Candidatus Caccovivens faecavium. Classification (GTDB taxonomy): domain Bacteria; phylum Bacillota; class Clostridia; order Christensenellales; family UBA1242; genus Caccovivens; species Caccovivens faecavium. Next base: position 4,131 of record DVLK01000046.1, read on the forward strand.
AACCAAGACCTTTAATGACCCAAATCCAACAAATGCTGACAGTGAAAATGGATTTTTAACCTTCTACGACAGTAATGGAAATCCTCTCACCGCCCTAACAGAAGAAGGTACTTATCGAGTTGTTATCTATCAAGGTTACAGAAGTGATAGTTCATTTAGACAACTTGCTACCTTTACATTCAATATAGAAAACACCTCTCCTAACTATGAGGCTAGAACAACTCAAAGAGGTAGAACGCTCAACTCAACAACAGAGAACGGAATGACCGTTTATCACACAAATCAAAACAATATACAACTTATTTGGAGCAAACCGCGTGACAGTTACACTGCTGAGATAGACACCGACAATTTTAAGGTATCTGTAAATGGTGGTGAAGTAGTGACAATGAATATGACTGAGTTATTCGTAAGCAGTGGCGAATCACAAAATTCCTTCTATGGCAACTTAAATTTAAATAGATTAGGAGTAACAAGTCACAACAATTACATTGATATAACAATGCAATATAAAAATCACAATGACGAATACTATGACACAATAACAAAGCGAATACTACTCGACCGAGAAGCTCCTTACACAAACATAGATGGACTTGTAAATAATGTTATAGATAATTTCTACATAGAAGATTTCTTGACTTATGAAGATTTTAGAGTGAAAGAAAATATCAATGGCGATATAGTCACAAGTAGCACAGAAACCTCCTATAACACCAGCACAATATCTGGCACATTTAGATACTACTCCTTTGCAGTTGAAAGTTCTTATCTTAACACTTTAAAAGCCACCTCTCAAACTGAAAGTTATAATATCTACTACCGAGAAGTGAATGGTAAATATGAAGATGGATACAGCGAAACAACGCCTGAAACCTTCCTTGAAAGTAATTTTGATTTGATTTCGACACTAAATTCTTTTACAAGTGACACATACTATGAAATCGTAGAAAGCGATTTGGCTGGAAACTTGACCATATACACCATCTTTGTCGTAGATTATAGCACAGCGAATGATAGTTATGCTTTAATTGAATACACACAAGGTGGAACGGAATACACATTCAGTAAGTCGGATTATATTTTAACGAAACAATCAGCCCATAATGCACTACTAAGCGTATATGCAAAACCAGGATTAGTTCTCACTGACTTTAACTACTTTGGCAACACTTGGATCAATTTCCGCGTTGACAAATATGTTAATGAAGTTCTTGTAACAAACTACTATCTAGCTTCTCCATGGCTAGCAGAAGGAAAGGTATATCAAATTGTTGGAACAGCAAATAATTCATTGTCCTTGCAAGAAGTTGATATTGATGAATTAATTGACGGTAGCAAAGATACAAGGCTAAAAGACAGCATAACAGTCTATGACACAACAAGGGGAACAACTGAAAGCTTCTATTTTAACACTAGAAATTCTGCTCTTTCTGCGTCCATGTCAAATAATTCCGAAAGAGAATACATTTCCATTTCTCAACCTTCTGACAGTGCAATTGAAAGCACAGTGACTGCGCAGACATTTTTAACTTATATCAAGATTTACACACCAGCTATAACAGGTGTTACAACCGAAGAAGTTTATTATGAAGCATCCAATCCGCTTGGGTATGCAAATGGATTTTTAAGTAATGCAAATGTCACAGTGGCAACTAGTGGAAATATAATAACCTTTGAACTCATTGTGCGCAACCTCGCCCGTGACACAAGAATTATCTATGAATTTACCGACAACTATGGAAATAGTTACAGCGAAATTCATCTTTATCAAGAAACCACAGGTTACCAAGAGGTAGATAGCAATAATATTCTATATTCCTTCTACGATAAAAGAGATAATAACTTGACATATATCACAGAAGATGGCTTCGCTTACACATACAATGAGAGAAAGTACAGAATTGAAATATATGAAGCAAATAATTATGAACTTAATAATGGTTATACACAATTAATTGAATCTGACTTAATGAGCGATACTGCTACGACATCCATTAGACTTGTTAAAAATATTTCAGGTTCTGTAATTAGAAATACTTTTAATATAAGAGATACTAGTTCAAAGTATAACTACAAATATAGAATTGATGTGTATGATGCCTACGCCACTGCCGTTGAAGGAGAAGAATTAACTCCAATTAAGACAGTTTACTTCATTTTAAATGACCAAATCAGCACACCTAACACAGACCAAACTCTAACAACTGAAGAAAGGCAATTTTATTTGACAACCAATGGCAGCAATGTTACACAAGCAGTGCTTGGCTTAAATGGAGCTACAAAAGTAGATTTCTATTCAAGAGTGACATTAATGTATGGTGAAACCTCTGAAAACTTCTTGCCAATCAAATATTATATAAGCACAGATAATGTAAACTTTGAGGAAATTGCAAGCGGAACAATCATATCTTGTCCTGAGGAAGAAAGCTCAGTAACATACTATTTAAAAGTTTGGTATGATTTAGATTATATTATGGAACATGATTACTACAATCAGCTTTCAAATAGCGAATACATTTTTGAGATAGTGCCAACAAATCGTATTTACTCCTTCACACTTTCATCTACGCTACAATCCGCATTTTATGTTGAATTAATTGATGAAAATGGAGAAACGCGTGTGATTAATCGCTCTGGAAGTACTTATACCTCACCTGATGGCTCATACCAAAACCCAAATCACTATATTGTAAATATCAACTATATAGATAGAAATTCAAGACTAAGAATTGTCACAAACACTGAACAGTATGTTTACGAAATACCAGAGGATCAAACTCATTACACCGATGCCGACAATGTCAGAACATACATCTATCATATTTCAAACTTACAGTATATCACTGGAAATAACAATATCAACAATATACCTAAATTTGACACTCGCATCGCAATCACATTTATTGAACCAACTGACAGTATTGTGGAAGGCTTCTATTCCTACAACTCCTCGGGCAACATCGACACCAATCAAAATCTAATTTCAAGATCCACTTTTGAATATATCGTTCCTGACACATCTTCACTAAGCGAATTAAAAATCGAATGGTCAAAATATTATGCGATAAAGGAAAATACGATAGATATTAAAATAACTAAAAACGGTATTGAGCTTTCTCCTACCATTTATAGTGAAAAGATTGGAAACAACGAATATTATTATACTTATATCACTCGTTCAGGTAGTTATAGAATTAACTTTGTTGATAAAGCAGGAAATAGCCAAACATTTAGTAAAGGTACAACATCTCAGGCAAGCGAATTTACTCTTGTATTCTTAAAAGATATTCCTTTCACTTTAAGCTATATCAACCCAGAAACACAAGAAGTAGTAACGACTGAGCCTGTCAATGAGGCAACCTATAACGGAGAAGTGACATTGACAATCGACACCAACCTTACAAGCTATTATACCGAAGCAGGTGTTTCCATTGAAGTGACAAGAAATAATGTAGCATATACAGGCTACACTTACAACAATCGTGAAAGATCTTATACATTCTCTTCACCTGGCTATTATAAGGTAAAATTCTCAGCAATATCAAATAGAGATAATCAAGCCATCCAATCCTTGGAATACTCCTTTACAATACTAAATCCGAACGAATATCGCTATTCTTACATCCTAAATCAATATTCTAATTACTATATTGAAAAGGTTGTGAAAGATGGCGTAGATGTGACAGATACATTCTTAAATACCTTAGATTTACGCACTATAATTGTCAATCAAAGAGAATATTTAGCGGAACTTGCGCTTTCATATCTTGATGAAAAGACAGGCGTTGGCGTGTATGACATTACAGTTAATAGCAATGAAAAAATGTATCAAAGTGACAACACTCAAACAAGCTGGACTTACCGTGTTATTATTGAAGTTGGAACAGCGGATCTAATCTTCTCAAATGTAAGTGCGGGTTCAACAACTAAATCAACTATCAACCTCACATTTAACACTACAAATGTCTATAACGAGTTTGGAAACAGTTTCTTACAAGTGGTATATTACAATGATAACGGCGCTAAAATTATAGATTATTCCTATGAAATAAACGCAAATTCAACAGGAGTTCAAACTTATAACATAACTGATGCAAACACTTACTTCGTTCAGCTTGTTTCTCCTAGCGGTATTCTCCTATATAGCTACAAAGTTATCAAAGAGGACCCGTTCAACGCCGCAACAATCATCGCAATTGTAGTTTCAATTGTAGTTGTAATAGGAGTAATTGTCCTTGTAATCTTGCTTAGAAAGAGAATTAAGGTTAAATAATTTGATTTATATACAAATAGCTCAAAAGTCAAACCAAAAGCTTTTAAGCGAAACAAAAGTTTATTCAAAATCGCACACTTAAATTAATTTATAAACAAGTTTATAAAATAGACACAAATAAAAGCATATTGTTAATTCAATATGCTTTTATTAAATACATCAAAATAATAGTAATTTCAAAGTAATTACCATAATCTTACTTTATACAAAATAAAAAATCACTAGAAAGATTGCAAACTTTTGAAACTAGCAGAAAATTTAGAATTTTGCCAAAGTGACAAAATCCTTTTTTTATTTAGCATGCATACTAATATGTTTACTATATTTTCTAAATATTATAGTCATGTTATCATATAGAGAATAAGAAAAAATCAATTTACGCTGACTATTATATTTTATTTATGTTATAATTAGATTATAAAATTTTATTTAAATGTTAGAGATTTATTATGAAAAGTTTCAACTATGTAGAATGTTTATATAAAAACAGGAGAAATTTAAAAAGACTAAAATAAAGACAAAATAGAACTAAAAAAGGAAATTTGTAAATTTTGGAGTATATGTATATTATCTTTGCTTGGAGGTTTTATGCGAATAAAAGACAATCTTAATAATAAGAAAATTAAATATGAATATGTGTCAAAAAAAGGTTATGGATTTGAATTAGATAATCCAATTCAAGTTGCAAAAGTAAATGATATATATTGGCTTTTAAAAAATATATATTTGAAAAATTCTTGCGGGAAAATCATTGATTATGACAGACGTTCAATGAAAAGTTCGTTATATAGGGGTTTAGTAGACAATTTTGAAGTTTTGTTTGAAATTAAAAATGGAAGTGAATTAGAATATAAATTATATGATTTATTTTTTTGCGCATATCCCAAACTTGAAGATGAAAGAACAGAGACTGGATACATATTAGAAAATTTTAATAAAGGTATTGAAATTCCAAATGAGTTTCAGTTAATAGATAAACAAATAATAAATGAACAAAACAAAATAAATTGTAAACTATATATTTTTTTTAATTTTGATTTATTTAACTATGCCTCAACATTATAGTAGCCAAGTGCAATTCCCATGAAACCTTCATTCTTTGTGATAGGGAAAAGTAGACCTATTTCACTTGCATCTTCTGCAAAAATACCACTTGTGCTTGGAACAGTTTCAGTCCCTGTATTTGAACTGTTGAATTGAATCAAAGAACTGTTCTGAATGTTTTGTAAATCAATATTACCAAGAGCATAACTTGCAAGCGGATCGCCATCTACCATAAAGAGTGGAGCACCTGTTGAACTTGAAGCGGATGCATACTCCGAATAGTGAGGATCAGTGCTTTCAAAATTGATAACTTCTACGCCATCTATAGTTAAACTCCCTCTAATTGGAATTGATGTCGGACCTTCTGCACTTGAATGTTTAAACAATACTTGAATATTGAGATATGAATATTCGCCTTGGCTTTCAGCAATCAAAGTCTTAGTATTCAAAGATTGAGCACGGAAAAGTTGATCTATTGTCTGGATCATTTGAACATAACCAGTCGCACCATGTTGAACAAACCATGACTCTGTTCCGTTGACCAAAGATTCAAGAGTGGAATTTTCTACATTTATATATGTTGGAAGTCCATCCTCAACAGTCTCAGGTCCTGCTTTATAAATATGGTCAGCGATAATTGCAGGTCCACCTGAATTCGTCAATTCACTATTTATGATATCAATTTGCCCAGCACCCCAAGCATAGATGTTGCAGTTATAACTATCGGTTGCCACAACATTATTTATCAATGTATAGCAGTTATTTCTATATAAATGATAATTGCTGTTATTTCCTTGTGGGAAGAAACTGATATAAAATGATGTAATATTCATATTATCTAATGTTGTATTTATATTACCAGTCTTCATCATAATAAGTCCACCCGCTTTAACTGTTGTCAAAATTTCATTTGCACCTTCTGCGGCTGTTGACTTGTTAGCATTACCAAAAAGATTAAAGTTTTTGATAATTGCAACAGAATTATTTTTATAATCCTCTTCTTCAAGAAGCCCACTTGCTGTTCCTTCTATCATAAATAATTGAGCGTGGCTTTCACCACCGCCAGGCTGCCATGTGTTTGAAATATATGTAACATAAGGCATATCACTTGCATCAATAGAATAATAATTTCCAATCATACTGAAAGTTTCGTTTTTGCCAACATTGTGTTGCAGTATGCTAGAATAGTCTTTAAATGAACCATCAATATCATTAGCATTCAAAATATCATAAACGGATTGATTTGTAGCACCAAAAGCATCCATTTCTTCTTCTGTATAGAAGAAACTACTTGGAACACTATCTTTTGTAATTGTTAAATCTGTATGCAAAATAATGCTGTCAACATCTGTTGATATTCCATTTTCAGATTGAATTTCTGCCCATGGAGAATTTGAACGATTATCCATTGCAGAAAGATCTGCAACATCATAAACATTCCATCCATCCACAACTTCAACTACAAAAGAGAAAGATGGGTTTACAACGCCAGTTGCAAATGGATAACTATCTGCTACATTCATAGTAATTCTAAATGTGTTGTTTATTGCATTTTCAGTAAAATCAAGAGTTTGATTTTCATTATCCACTTCCACGTAATATGCAACATTCGAAACAGCAGAGAAACTGTCACCTTCTAGAATTTCAATAGTGGTTTCAGTCGTAAAGGTTGAAAGTTGGTTTATGTCACCGCTATCAAATAATGCCAAAACTTGAGGCTTGAATATAAATTCATTGGCATCACCAACATAATAAGCACTTGTTGAATCTTTAAATAAAGTTTTATTAGCGTTGAAATCGCTTATCACTTCAGGTGCTGCAACGCCATAAACATTTAAAACGCCGACAGGCACAACCATCACATTAACTTGAATTTCGTGACTTTCTTCATCTTCAGTGCCCAAATTTTCTGTATATGTAATAACTAAAATTCTTTCCCCTTCGGTGGAAGTGTCGATTGTGGAAAATGACAAACTTTCATCACTTCCTTCAATTTCTTCAGTTGATTCGTCATCATAAGAAATAACAACAACCACATTTGAAAAATTTGGTGTTGAACCAACATTCACTGTTGGCATTGTCCCATCCTTAATGGCCATGCTAACAAATTCTTTATTTGGATCATCACCACAGCAACCTGCCACTAAGAATGCCACACCAAATGTAAAGACCATAAGGAAAGTCAGCATAATCTTTTTCATAAAAAACTCCTTATCTCAATTTATGCAAACATGAACACATCTGCATTTGACAATTTCAGTATAAACAATTTGAAATAAAGTTGTCAAACAATTTTCTAAAAAAATATTTTTTTGTTTTTTTAGTTAAAAAAATTTTAACGATTTTATTTTCTTCTAATTTATGAAAATTATAGTAAAAATTTAAAGTTTTATACCTTTTTTTGCAAAAAAATGGATTTTACATCATTTTATAGACTATTTTTTGTAAAAAGAGGTTTGAAAATTTCAAACCTCTTTTATTACTATTTTAAAATATTTATAGGAAAATTATCTATTTATTGCCACAATCCAAACAGTCTCAGAAGCAATCGTCCCATCCGTAGATGCTATACGAACTACAATAAGTCCAGGGGAATTAAAGACAACTGTTCCAAGATCAGTCACTGTAGCCACTGTTTGATTTTCGTCATAAATAAATCTTACATCTTTATTTGTGGCATCATCAGGAGTTACACGATAACTTAGTTGAACACCGGTGTTACCTTCAATATAATCAACAATAATCATCTTATAATCACCCATATCTCTTGCTTCTTCGTTTATACATTCAATTTCTCTCACATAAATAATATTGCTGTAAACTACCTGTCTCATACCAAAGAAACCAATAAAAAGAATTGAGGCAATATAGACCAAACCAATAACAATTAAAACCGACTTTTTCATGCTATTTTTCCTCCCTGTATGGTCTTAAATAATAGAGTTTTATTTTGGTAAAGAACATATAGACTCTGTAGGCCACAAAGATAAATGAGAAGAAAAAGATTTTCCAATAGACAGTGTTCGCATTTTCGTTTAATAAAAATAGTGATATTCCACAAACCAAAATTGCAATGATAAACGCAATTAATATTGACTTATTCTCGTTTGGATTATTGATGTTTTGTCCAGTAGTTTGATATTGCTCAAACTGCGGATTCATAATATCCATCTCTGCGCTCCAAAAAAGATGCCCAGTAAATAAACATAGCAAACATAATATCAACATAATGGTGTTGAAAACACTTAAACCTGCAAAAGATTCAAACACAAGAGTGGCAGCAATAATTGAACAAATCATAACCACCCAATTTATAACTAGTTTTGGCAAAAGAGATATGTAGTATTTTTGCGGATTGGTTTTATAAAGATAATGAGCATTTCCCTCTTCGCTATAAACTTTCGCCAAAGCAGAATTGCTCGACAATGAAAATAAAACGATTATTAAAATGTTGAATGCGATAGTCATGTAAGTTCCAGCAAGTCGAACTGACATAGCCGAGAAAATTCTGTTCAAAAAGAGAATGGCGACTGGCAAGCCTATTGCAATTAAAAGCAGTGTATAAAGTTTTGTTGGCGTTCGCATGATGTCAATAAATTCTTTTTTAACGCCTGACCAAAATGAAGGCAATTTATGGTTTTTATATTCATTTTCAATGATTTTTTTCTGATATTCGAATGGTTTTGACGCCATTTTGAAAAATAATGGACGAACAATTAAAAAACTCAAACCTAAAACTATTGCAATACCAACTATAAATGATACTAGATAAATCAAAGTGTTTAATGTAAAAATTTGAGCAGAAAGATTGACCACTGTTCCAACCATCATAGTGGTTAAGCAAGTGAACGGATAAAATATTCTAGCAAAACCAGCCAAAAAGTCTTGAATATCCCAAAAAAGTGTCCCCCAACTTCCGACAATATTTATGTCTTCTGGAATGATATTGATAAGAGCCACTATCCCCCAAGTTACAAGCCCAATAAAAACAGCCACGCTCACAAGTTCGACAATTCTATTTTTCTTCAACACTATTGCAATTCCCATAAGAGGAATACTAAATAATGCTCCCAATGCAACTGGAACAAGAGCAACAATAAACAGGCAAACGAGAAGCCATGGATAATAATAAAATGGAAGACTATTCACAGCACCAAATGCAATGAAAAGTGGCAAAATAAATGTTACACTTTTGATGAGTTCATTTATGTAATAAACAATAAGTTTTGATATAAATATTTTTGTTTTTGTAACAGGGAAAGTCAAAAGTATTTGATTATCACGAGCAAAATAAAACGATTTCATAAGTCCAAATGAACAGGTAATAATAGATAGCAACATCATAATAGTAAAAATAAAGACTAACACATTGTTAGGAATAGTCAAACTAAAAGAGAAAATACGCAAAACACTAGCAAAATAAAAGACAAAGTATATTGCAACTGTAAGTGCAATAAAACCAATCAACATAAGTGACAATCTCAGGAAAGCCTTTTTCTTGTTTTTAAGGAAATTCAAATTTATCTTGTTTTTGAGTTGCATCATAACAAGTGCTTTCAACGAGACATAATCTTGATTTTTCTTTTTTACTTTTGTCTCACTCATTTATCTTCTTTCTCCGATTTTTCAATGACATCCATAATTTTATTAAAACTTTCATCGTTATTTAAATCAGTTTTTCTGCTAAAACTAAACAAATTTGCAAATTTTTTGTGTTTTTTCTCATTATTTTCTAAATTTGCTGCAGATTTTATATCTCTTATGTCAACTTTGACAGCATCGTTACTTCCACTTTCAATAGTTCTCATATAAAAGTCTTCCAGTGTTTCACCAGACAAAATGATATCATCAACGCTCTTTTCTGTGAGAATTTTTCCTTTCTTGATAATTGCTATCTTGTCACATATTCTCTCAACAACATCAATTATATGAGAGCTGAAAAAGACAATATTCCCTTCCTTAGCATGTTGCTTCATACATTCTTTTACTTGAAAAATACTATTTGGGTCAAGACCTGTTAAAGGTTCATCCAAAATCCAAACCTTTGGATTGTGAACAAGTGCTGCCATAATCGCAATCTTTTGCTTCATACCGTGAGAATAGGTTTTCATTTGATTATCAAAGGCGCCTTGGAGTTCAAACAACTTTACATATTTATCTATTGCCTTGTTTCTATCTTCCAAACTTACACCATAAAGGTCCGCAATATAGTTGATATATTCTCTTCCCGTCAATTTTTCATACAACGCATAATGGTCAGGAACAAAACCTATTTCATTCTTCGCTTTAACTGACTCTATTTCAACATCATATCCGCAGACTTCAATAGCACCTTCTGTTATTGGTTGAATACCAACAATACTTTTAATAATAGTGCTTTTTCCTGCACCATTAGGTCCAAGGAAACCATAAATTTGTCCGCCATCAATTTCTAAATTGGCATCTTTTACAGCATAAACTTGACTGTTTCCATATCTTTTTGTGAAATGCTTTAATTTAATTTTTGCCACGGCATTTTCTTTATCCATCAATTCCTCCTTACTCAGATTACTGTTCCTAACTTGTAGTGCCAACATATCTAATTTAATTTTTTCCGTCCTATGTCGCATATCAACATGAAGGTCTGCTATTTGATAACACTGTTCAAACACGAACCATACGCAAAGCCCGATCGCCATATACGCAAGCATAAAACATAGTTGATACAGCGGATAAAAAGTAAATGTCAATCCCCCTATTGTAAACGTCCAAATGAAATTCAAGCGCAAATTTTCCGCCCACGTTCCAAGTTTATCAGCAACATAATCAGAATTAAGAAAGAAATAGTCAACATTGCCATAGTTTGAGAACCAAGCATTTATAAACACAATAACGACAAAATAGATAACAAATGCCACTATTGAATAAATAAATTGTTTTAATTTCGGCCTTGGAAAAACTCGGAGCGATACAAACAAAATAGGCATAAAGAATGCAATATAGTGGTTTATGTAAAAATTTACAATTTGACTAGAAAAAATATTTAGAGCATCATCATAGTTTGGCATTAGCATGGCAATAAACGCCCCAAAAACATTTATGAAATATGTAAAATAGAAAAGTTTATCCCACTTGAACAACAAACATAATGGCAAAATATACATAGCAGTGTTACACAAATGAAGTGGAAGCCCCGTTATTGATGCAAAATCTTCAAATTTTTTGGTAAATGAATAGGTTATCAATGTGCCCAAACACGCAAAAAGCAGGGCAAAGCGTATAACATCTTTCCTTTGCTTTCTAAGCCCAAAATGAATAAGAAATGGTATAAGCACAGCGCCATAAAGCATAATTCTATGGTAAAAATTGAAATCTTTAACGTTGGTAGCAGCAATCGGTAAACCAAAAAATGCTTGAAGAGTATAACTTGGCATGAGAGCCAAAAGCATTGGAATAAGGCAAATAAAGAAATATTTAATTTCACTCTTTGACATCTTAAACATACCATTTTCCATAAACACTATAAAAGCATATGGAACAAGGATGACAAGTTCAATAGCCATCAAAATTCCTCTAAAATTATTTTCTATATAGGCATCAGCACCTAAAATACCTTGAGTGCTTACTGTGATAGAAAATGTTGCTATGATTGAAAAAGGTAAAACAAAATATTTGACTAAGTTGTTGACGGTTTTGATTTTAAAAAATGGTTGAAGGCAAACAAGAAGAATAGAAGCATATGTAAACCATATAAGAATAATGGAATATATGCTCATAGCACCACTTGAAAATATATTGTTTTCTCCTGCAATCGTGTTGCTGATTAGGTCATCACCAGACATATATATAACAAAGAAAACAAGTGCCAAAATGCCAGCAGAAATTTTATACACCAAAACAGGAATCTGTTTTTTAAAAACAAATTTGGCAATCAAATATGCAGCAATAAAGATAGGAATCAGTGTTGCTAATATGACAATTTGAGCAATTTTCATTTATATGTACCTTTTTTATCTTATTATAAATAATATATCATAAAATAATAATTAAAGTCAAATTAAATATGATACATATGCAAAA
>DVLK01000047.1 GCA_018715545.1 Candidatus Caccovivens faecavium
TTATGAGAATAGTTGGCTTTTATTCTCATATAAAAAGACCATAAATTTTCTTTATGTTCAAAACATAGGAGAAGATTATGCCACAAAAGAATAGTTCTTTAAACAAAGCAAAAGAAGTTAAAAATGATGAATTTTATACTTTAATGGAAGATATAGAAAACGAATTATCTAAATACGATTTTAATATTTTTAAAGATAAAATTGTGTATTGTAATTGTGATGATCCTACTTGGAGCAATTTCTTTAAATTCTTTACTAAATGGGGTAAAAGAATGGGTATAAAGGAAGTTCACTTTACAAATTATGCTAATGCAAAAAGAACATGGAACCCACAACTAACACTTTTTGATTTATATGATTTAAAAGAAAGTGCTGAAGATGATAAAAAAGGAACAGCCCATCATTGGGTTTATATACCTGAAACTGGCAAATTAACCAAAAGACAACTAAAAGGAGATGGAGATTTTCGTAGTGATGAGTGCATTCAAATATTAAAAAAGTGTGATATAGTTGTAACAAATCCTCCGTTCAGCATCTTTAATGATTACATAAACTTAATAGTTGCAAACAATAAACAGTATTTGGTTATAAGTGATGATAATAAACTTTCAAATGTTGATATATTCCCATTAGTCAAAGATAATAAACTATGGCTAGGTTATACCAAAGTAAAAAAATTCTTACAACCTGATGGGACATACAAAACCTTTGGAAATAAATGTTGGTATACTAATTTAGAAGTTGCATACAGAAGATCGCCTTTAATATTACATGAACAAGATTTGACAACTTTTAATAAATACGATAATTACGATGCTATTGAAATACCTGAAATTAAATTAATTCCAGATAACTATTATGGACTAATGGGATTGCCAATCTCTTTTCTACATAAGTTTTGTCCCGAACAATTTGAAATAGTTGGAATGTCTGGTGTTGATATAAAAATCAAAGGTGGTAGATTTTATGTAAATGGCAATAGAAAACAACCAAGAATTGTTATAAAAAGGAGAAAATAAAATGCAATACAAGATAGAAATACGTTCTGTTAAAGATTTGTTGGATGATAAGAAATATTTAACCAATATTAACATACAAAGAAAATATATTTATACTCACGAACAAGCAAAATATTTATTAGATAGTATTCAAAAGAAAATTCCTATTCCAGCCATATATTTGTGGGACAATAATGACGGAACATTTAATGTTCTTGATGGCAAACAAAGGATTACAGTTATGAGAATTTATGAAAATCCTATGTATCTCGGTAGTCCTATCAACTTCTTTATTGATTTTATGAATTCAAATGATTTTTATAATTATGAAATCCCAGTAATTATTTGTAATGGCACAGAAGAAGAAAAAATTGAAACATTTTATCGTATAAATACAACAGCGGTCAAACTCACAGAATTTGAGATTATGAATGCCCTATATCAAGGACCATTTGTTGAAGAATTTGGAAATTGGGGTGAGAATATTTCTCCAATAGAAGCAAAATTCTTCGGCTCTGATAGACGTGGAAACAATTGCATTAAGGCGTTATCTCTTTTTACAACCGATACTCGTGATTATTTTAGTCATAACAAAAATGTAAGTTTTACGAATGGACTAAAAAAACAAATAGAAAAGTTGGTAAGCGATACAAATCAAATATTTGGACAATATGGAAACGATTTATACATTCTTGCAAAAATAGTATTGGAAAATAGCAACAATCCAACTACAATTAGTTCTTGGAAATTAAATGCAAATAAAATCGTTGAATTATTACAAGAATATAATTCCAATGGAGAATTATCTGTTGCTCCATCAAAAGAAAGTTTTTATAAAGAAATATTAGGTTGTTATAATATTACAGGTTTAGATAGTAAGAGATTTTTTACAAGAGATGAAAAGAAAATATTATTTGAAAAACTTCAAAAAGGATTAAGTAAAGGTAAACGAATTTGTCCTGATTGCAATAAAGAATTTTCTTTTGATGAATTAGAAATAGACCACATAAAAGCTTGGAGCAAAGGTGGAACTACAACTTTGGACAATGCTCAATTGCTGTGTAAACCTTGCAATATAAAAAAGTCTAATAAATAAAAAAGACCACCTATTCTTATGATAGGTGGTCAATTTTTTACGAAATTAATGATTTATTAATGGAATTTTCCACTATAACTATTCAAATTCTTATTTTTTGATGGTTTTTTATTTATTCTTTAATTGTTTTTATTTCAACTACCATAAGAATTGATGTCAAATATAAATTAATGATTTAACCAACTATTCAATACAAAAAAGGAATTTATGTCTGAATTAAAAGAAAAAGTTGTTGCATTTGCTGGGCATAGATATGAATGGCATTGTATTGGGGTTGAAGAAAAACTTTTAAATACTTTGGAAGAACTGATATGTAAGGGCTATACAATTTTTTATGATGGTGGATATGGTGCTTTTGATAAAAAAAGTGCTCAAATTGTTTTAAAACTCAAGCACAAATATCCTCATATAAAACTTATTAGAATTTTAACATATTACCATCATGACAAAGAAAAGTATGAACTTACAAATTGTTATGATGGGTCCATACTTCCAGATATTGAAGAACAGCATTACAAACAAAAGATAACAAAAAGAAACGAATGGATTGTTGATAATTGCGATATTCTTGTTTGCCATATAGAAAACACTTATAAAAGTGGAGCATATAATACAGTTAAATATGCCCAAAAACAAAACAAACCAATAATTTATATATAATAAAACTAATTGGTCTAAATTTTAATTTTGAATAATTACACTGCAAGTATAATTTGCTCCGTTACGAGTTTTTTCAAAATCTTTAAAATTATCTTTGTCTTGAATTCTTCTAAATGGGTCATATACAAATATTATTAAGTTTTCGACGTCTTTATGTTCATAATCGAACATATCTTTCTTTAATTGTTCGATTATTTCTTTTTCGTTTTTATCTGATTTCTTCAGCATTTTTATTTCAATATATATTTTTCTCTCAGGAAAACATATATCTATTATAGAGTAAGATCCCGCCCTTTTTGGCAACGGGTTTTCTCTAATAGCATCATTAAAGTAAAATTTAAAAAAAGCAAATAAAATATCTTGAACATCATATTCCTGTTCTATAGATATACCAGCTCTATCCGCATATCTGTTTTTTGTAATTTTTATTATGGCATTAGAAAAATTTTGCAACATATATATTATACTATCTTTCATTGAGTTTTCATATATATTTAACATTCTATCTTTTTCTAAAAGTTTCTTACTTACTATTAAATCATACACATCTGAACTATATTCATTTATTGGTATATTAATTTGAAAATTTCCAGAGCCCATGTTATATAAATATTTATAAACTAACTTATCATCTTCATTCATGTTCTCTATTTCATTTTTAAATATGTCTCTTAGAAAAGAGAAACATAAACTAAATACATATTTCTCCTTATTACGCTTCAACGTTTGATAAAATTGTATTACTTTATCCGCATACTTCATTTCCTTATCTGCTAGATGAACTCCTATGAATAAAGGAATTGATGAAGTGTAATTCATTTTTGCATTTGTATTAATACAGTTGTCTAATTGAGCAACATCAATATTAAGGTTTTTATAACCAGAGTAACTAATAGCATTTTCACCCCTATAGTCACCATCTGGAATCCCTATACCAAACAAATAACAATATAACCATTTTGTAGGGTTTTCAGTTGATAAAACTTGTTTTTCTTTATTTCGTAAAATATCTTCTAGATAAACCATAATTTATCCTCCATCCTAAGAATCATATCTCTATCTAGTCCTTCAATAGATTTCATTTTTTCTAGTAAAGACGTTATAAGCCAAGGATAAAGAGTTGTAACAGGTTTGCGTGCAGGTTTATAACTTCTATATGATAAATATGAAAACCAGTAAACTTGTCTGACTAAAGCATACATATCTTTAAATGTTGAATCTTTGTGTAATGTAAATCTTACAGGATTTTTATCGCTTCCTTTAAATTGCACTAATGCTTCATTACAGCTTATTCTGACATATTGTCCATCGCTGACATATTGCAATCCTTCATTTTTAAATAATCTGAAGTTATGAAAATAACCAATTTTAATAAGAGCATATTGGACATTATAATTTTCATACTTTTGCAATATATTATTAATCGCCTTAATTTCATATTTGTTGCTTGGTGATTTTGTTAGATGAAATATAAATCTTACATTTTCTTTAACTTTTACTTTTTCGATAAGATGAGAAATTGTTAATTCTAGCTTTTTAGCATACTCATTTTTATCTTCAAAGGAATAATAATCGGACAAAGGTACACAATCAGACTGATAATATTTACCATTGAATTCAAATACTGTAGCAACACCAAATATCTTTTTATTATCTTTATTTAGTGTAGAAGATATTCCAATAATAAATTCTTGTTTAATGTTGTCAAGTTTTTCAACAACCCAAGGAATACCGCCTAGTTTAGCAAATATATTTAATGAAATATTATTTAATGTAAATGGTAGCATTGTAGAACTTGCTAACATTGTTTCTAATCTAACTTCTTGTGTAGGGATTTCGTGATTAAAAAACTTAGATTTAGTAAATAGATATGGAGATTTATTATCTTCAATTTCCTTAAATTTATCTAAAACAACAACTATAGCCAAATCAATTCCTGATAACGATTTTGAATATATAGCTTCACGATAACTTTCAAGAGAAGTGGTTTTTGCTATAAATGAAATAAAATTAATTTTTGACAAATGAAATGTGTCAAGTAATCTGTGTTCAATTTTTTTAATGAAATCTTCTGTAACTCCTTGATGTTCAGCAGGACATACAATAGCAATATTATATTCATTCTTTAAATCCGAATAGTTATATGGCTTAAATTTTTTTATTGCTTCATTAACATAAAGTCTATCTCCATTCTGAACAAAAGAATCATCACAAAAATATTTAACAGGTTTGTTTAAGAATTTAGCATCGAAAACATCATTATCACTAGGTATTATATTAGTTTTGCAATAAGTAATAGTTAAATTATTGAATATAGTTTGATTATAAAGAACAGATTTTAGCCATGAATTAAATTTGTTTATTTCTTTATATGCATAATTATTAGATAATTGAGTTTTTATTAAAGTGTTATATTTATTAGATGTTTGTGTTGATTCTAAATATCTATTTAAAGCTTTCTTATTGGCAAAAATAATTTCATCCTTACCATTAAGACCCCGAGTATCAAAGCCAGAATTCTCCAATTCATATTTATTCTTAATAAACCTAGTCTTTAATTCAGTATTAACAACTATTCCATAAGTTTTTTGATCATTAAAACTATTAAAGTACATATTAAAAGATATAACTCTATATACAGCCAATCCTTCATCGGTATACAAGTTTGTTTCTTTCTCTATTTTCCAAACATTTGAATACTTATCCAACCAAATTATATATCCGTTAATCATTGACATTTTATAGATTATATAACTTTCAATGATACGACAAAAAATGAAAGGGTGTTCGTTTATATCAATCGTTGAAATTTTTGCACCAGAAATTAAATCTCCCATAGTCGAAAAATCTCTATTCCAATAGTAAACTTTATTCCCATCTCTCTTAAATATTTTGTCTTTATTCATTTCTTTTAGTTTTGCAAACCATTCTTTGTTTTCATAGTTTAATTCAGCGATTGCTATTTGATCTTTGTTAAATTTCAGTTCTAAATAGTTTAATTGTAAGCCGTTCATTTTCATCTCCTCTAAATCCATCGAGAGTGTTATCTCGTATATAGGAACATTATTACAACTTAATTATAGCATAAATCGGAAGAATTTGCCATAATTTCTAATTAAAAATCTTACAATATAGTTTCTATATTTTTAGATCTGATGGAATGCCTAATGAAAGACTATGAAATATAAAAAAATATTAAGCAATTCTAAACAAAATTATCTAAAACTATATAACACGAGTTTTGTCAGTATTTTAGGGCATTTAAAGGGATTTTATAACACGAAGAATGCCTAATAAACAAGTCTTTATCGTGCCTCTTAATCGAAGGGTCCGGGGTTCGAGCCCCCGGCAACCCACCACGCTAAATCCCTTATAAAATAAGGGATTTTTTAATATCAAGATATATACATTTTAGCCCAAAACTGTCTAAAATTTTTGTAAAAAGTGTCTAAAATTTCAATATTTACAACAAAAATATTTATCAATTTGAAAACTAATTTTTTACTCAAAAACAACTAAAAATTATACAATTTTTCTATGTTATTTTATTCAAACAAACTTGTCTGCTGTGGTGGAGTATATCGCACAATGTATTCGTCTGGATTTTTCTCTTGTGGAAAAAACTCCACATTTGGTGCGAGTTTGCGAAGGCAAAATTTGTAATACACCTGCTTGCCGATTGGGCGAAGAAGTTTCACGCAATCTTCAAGATATTTTGCCCAGTCTTGCCATTTGTCTGCCGAACGATAGTTGTTGATTTTGCCGATTTTATAGTGGTCAACAGAGTTATCTTCCAGCGTTCTATGAATGAGCGCCAAACTTTATTCTGGCTCAATGGTTGGTTCAAAAGATGCGAATGTTTTGATTCCGTTTTCGTGCAGAATTTTCAATGTTTCAAGTCTTTCACTTGGAGTGGAAGCGTAAGGCTCCCATTCCTTAGACTTTTTATCATCTAAAAAAGTGAGCGTGGCGCCAACGGTTATGCGGTCGCCAAATTCTTTGAAAATATCCAAGTCTCGAAGCATCTTCTTTCCGCCTTTTGACAGAACTGCAACAGGGACTTTATAGGCATTTAACATCTTCAAAACCGCTCTTGTCGTTTCTCCATTATCGGCAGAATCGCAGTAGCAATGAGTTGAAATTGAGTCGACAATCAACTAAAACAGAAAGGTGGAAACATCATCAATGTTGCCTAAACTTGAAACAAATTTGTCCACATTTTTGTTGATTTCTATTTGTTTTTTAATGGCTTCATCATCTACATTATGGCTTTTTAAAAGGGCAAGCGATTTCTCTTTGATGATATTTGCACTTTGAACTAATTGTTCTGTTTTATTTATGTTTTCAAGATTTTCCATAAAAATATTATATATTGTACTTAAACATTTGTCAAAATTATTTATTATACTGTATTGTAATTATAAACTAATTGTGGTAAAATCTACTTAGAAAATATCTTTTTAGGGGTAAAAATATAGAAAGTATGGGAAAAGAGTTTGTGTTTAAGGGCGTTGATTTTGAAAAAAGTGAAGATGAAAAGTTGTTATATGACTATATTAAACTATATTCATATTACATTTCTGATTTCATGTATGTATATAATACTACTAAAAAAGCTATGTATGAAAAATTTTGTAAGATTAAAGATAAAGTGATTGCTTTGGCGAAGAAAGGTTCCATGAAGGCACTTTCCTTTTATCTTCATAATGAAGTAAGAGAAAATTGGAAGGAAGAACTTGTCGCTATGGCGCAAAGTATTGAAAAAGATGTTCCTTTAAAGACGCCAGAAGAGTGGGAGGTTGTGGCAGGGCTTCATTATTATGATAAAGTCTATGTTATGATTAATGGGATTGAAACAGTTAAAGATTTAAACTATGCCTTGGATCATGCATGGAATAGATTTGATGAACTTGAAAATGAATATCATCATGGAAGATACACAGATTTCTTTACCTTGCAGGAATATGACAAGGAAGCCTTTGAACAAGTTGTGAAAGCGGATTTTAGAAGAGTTGGTTGGCTTTTAGACCGCATGAGGGAGGAAAAATATTGCGATGCCATCAGACATGCTCAGGTAGGTTACTATGGACGATACTTAAAAAGTGGAAAAGCGCTAGATATGTGGCAATTTCTAGAATTGAAGAAAAGTCCTTACGATTTATATATTCCTTATAAAGATATTGAAAAACTATGTTCAATGAATTATACCTTAACAAATGGGCATTTTTATGCAATTTTAAAACATGAAAATCGTAAAAAATTGCTTTCTAAAATGTTTTCTAAGTTACTTAAAAAAGGTGAGGTAAAGGAACCTTTAATTGACGCTTTTGCCTTTGCAAGGTGTTTTAACCTGTTAGGTAGAGATGGTTATCTTGGAACAAGCAAATTCGATAAACTTATTGACGGGGACTTTATTAAATTATCAACTCAAAAAGAGGGGATTATGAAAAATGAGGAAGCAATAGCAGTAAAATAATTCTAACGAATTTTGCGTGCCTTGCCCGCCATCACAGTATGTATGATCATCAGCCTCACCCTTGCAAGCAAGTTTGGCTTCCGATAATGCATCTATTGTTAAAAATCTCTTTATTATCAAAAAAAATCGAACAAAATGTTGACAATTCTTATTTTTGTATGATATCATAATCATAAACAAGAGGGAAAATTATGTTTAGACTTGTTAATAATAACAATAATAATAATTTTAAAC
>DVLK01000048.1 GCA_018715545.1 Candidatus Caccovivens faecavium
TGTCATTCTGAGCCGTGAGCGAAAGCGAGCGTGTCGAAGAATCTCAGAAATCAAGTATATTTTTTTTAGATCCTTCGACTTCGCTCAGGATGACAGAATTATCAATCTAAATCTCTTTAAGTCGCGACAAAATCGCCAATGAGCATAGCGAATGCGGTTTCATTTGGTCACTAAGTTCACCCCAAAAGTGACAAGCACTTTCGGGGATCCCCACAACGGCGAAAACAAGAGCGCAGTTTTCGCCTACACGCATGCATATTCCGTCACCACAATGCTGAATTGCATGCCTAGGTAGTTTTGTGCCTTGTACTGCACTTTGTCACCGTTGCCATTCATACAGAGTAGGTTATTATAATTTGTTCCTAAATCGCATGTGTAATACAAAGTGTCTTTCCCGCTTGCCATTAAATAATCTTTAACTAGATCGGAAAACTCTATCTTGCCAGAGTCTGCAACCTCTTCTATCTCTTCGCTTGACGCAACAAAAATATTTGATGTCACACTCTCAGCCGTACCATTGAGTGAGGTACTTCCAAATGTTGGCATACTCTTTGTTTCATTAGCTAAAAATGTCGTTTCTAATATGTTATTCTTTAACTCCGTAACTGCAAATAAAGAATAACCTGCGCCAGCATTTATCTCTACATCAGAATATTGACCTACATATACAATGGTATCCATTATTGCTAAGGTGTCCTCTGTTGTGCCATAGCCCGTTGTTTGATTTGAACTATAAGTTAGCCTCCACCTTATCGGCTCAACTAGATAATATTCATTGTTATATAAGCAATACTCTTTATTGTTATATACCTTTGAAGATAATATTGTTCCACCAAGATAATAACTATCTCCTGTTGTTAAACTTGACCAATTGGAAGATAATGTTGATTTTAATGTGGCATCAACCTTGCTCTGTGGCATCTTCCCAATCTCAACATACCAATATCCATCGCCATCATAGTACGCTTTGTTGTTCGCCACCCAATAACAATACCATGTATCATCTTCTTGTGTTATTGTTGTACTTACAAATTCACCATTTGTAGTGATTGTCATATTCCCTTGCCCATTTGGTGATGTAAAGCAACCACCAAAAGAAAATCCGCTGTGTTCAATCGTATTAAAGTCAAAGGCAGTAATCACTCCACTATCGTCTGCATAGTATTGATTATAATATAGATATATTAAAGAGTCTTCATTATTTCCTAACTGCCAATCAATCGTAATATTTAATTCGGCTATGTCCCAAACAGCATAAAGGATGTCGCTTGCATTCGCTGTATATGTTCCCTCATCAACATATACAACGCTACCCGTTGTAGAAGTTGCCCAACCTTGAAAAGTATAGCCTTTTCGCGTAAAGGTATTTTTCCTTAGCGTTAAAACAATACCGTAAGTTTTTGTAGATGATGCCATTGTTCCTTCACCGCCATTTGCATTATAGGTAATTGTATAAGTATTACGCGCCCAAACTGCGTATAAAGTTATATTAGCATTTCGACTATAAGTGCATGCACTTTTGGGGAAGAGGAGCAAACAAGCGAATGGTAAGCGTTTTGGCGTTTATGCCGAAACGCGAAATGAAGTGCGGTTTGCGACGCGGATCAGGATGACAATATAGGCTTGTTTTCTTCGCCCTCTATCATTTATGATAAGTTTTTCCATTTATAATCGTAAAAGCACGATATAATTGCTCCAATAGCATTATTCTAAACAAATTATGAGGAAAAGTCATTTTTGAAAAAGATATCTTTTGTTTGCAAATATTCTTAACCTTTTCACTCACACCATAGGAACCACCTATAACAAAAGTCAAGCTAGAACTTGTAAGAGAAAGTTTAACTAAGTTTTTTGCAAAAGCTTCACTCGTCTGTTCGTTTCCATTCACATCTAAAAGTATAGGAAAGCTAGATAAGTGTTTTATGATTTCTTCACCCTCTTTTTCTTTAATAAGTTCGATATTTTGAAGCTTATTAAACTCTTTTGTTTCAACAACCTGAATCTTGCAAAAAGCTGATAGTCTTTTAAGATATTCTTTTTCTGCTTCTAACGAAAATTTTTCCTTTAAGTTGCCAACCGCAACAATTGTTATATTTATCATATAACACCCCAAATAAAGGTAA
The DNA here is from genome assembly GCA_018715545.1 of Candidatus Caccovivens faecavium. Classification (GTDB taxonomy): domain Bacteria; phylum Bacillota; class Clostridia; order Christensenellales; family UBA1242; genus Caccovivens; species Caccovivens faecavium. The sequence goes on from DVLK01000048.1 coordinate 2,124, forward strand.
ATATAGTCACTATTGACGAAAGGACAATGGTGGCAATTAAAAGTGCCTTTGAAGTAAAGTCCATTTTTTCTTTTTTATGCGCTATAACGACAGCGTCAGGATGTTCCTCTATAAAATCTTTTAGCTTATCTATATCCAAAAGTGCCTCTTCTATCCCTGTTTCTTCTTCCGCACCCTCATTCTGTATTTTATCTACTTCCTCAAAATAGGAAAACTTCGTAAATAAATCTTGTAATGTCCTTTGTTTTTCGCGGAAACTATCTTCGACAGACGCCCTTAGAAGCATACGCGTAAGCACAAAGAGAAGGATGACAAGAACTAATAGCACAATAAACATAACTAAAAAACCAACAACTGGACTACTCGCAGTAAGTTTGCCTAATTGCGAGAAGATACCGCCTGAAATCATACCCTTTTGAGTCAAGAAAGATAGCACAACCCCGATGCCGTTGTTCATAAAGTGAATTATCATGCAAGGATAAATTGATTCAGTCACATATACAACAAAACCCAAGAAAAAGCCTATAAGTGTTGCATAGAAAAACTGTTCGATATTGAGATGAAGTAAACCAAACATCAAACCGTTTAATAGAATGCATTTTTTCATGCCCAAGCCCTTTGTGCCGTTTAATAACATGCCTCGATTTAAATTTTCTTCACAAATAGCAGGCAAAATTGCTGTAAATAAAAGCCCTAAGACAAGCGTCCAGCCATTAACCCCACCACTTGAAGAGCTATAAGGCGATTCATAGCCCACGCTGTCTAAAATTGCATAAAAAAAACTTGAAACAAAAACATTCAAAAAATATATAACAACACCTAAGCCAATAGCAATTAAAACCACTTTAAAAGAAATCTTTTTATAGTTAAAATCTTTAAAAGTTGCTCTAAAAGTCTGTTTAGTTATTGATTTATAGGTAATTATAGAAAATAGAAACAAAATTCCTATTTGCATAATGCCATTAATTATATATGTTCCCATAGAACCTAAGAAAGAAAATAATCTGAAATGATTTAGCATACGCACTAAAACAAACAGGCAGACAACAATAAAATATATTAAACTCGTTGAATAAATTGATTTCTTTTCCAAAATTTTCTCCTAAATGTATTTTACTACACAAGCACAGCATTTATAACTATAACTACCACCGAAAGGAAAATTCCTACATATAACAAGAGTGGCAATTTTCCTAGTTTTGTAGGATTAGAGAAATCTTCTCCTACCTCTTTGACCTCTTCCACTTTTTGCTTTTTGAGGTAAAAATAATAGAAAAGGAAAAAGAGCGAACAGACTGCCACTGCAAGTAATATTGAAACTATGATATAGACAGCCCCTATCTCGCCTGGCAAGGAAAGAGCATGTATATTCATCAAGAACTGAATTGTCAAGGTTGTGATGTTGTTAAATAGGTGCATAATCATGGAGTAAAACAAATTGCCCGTTTTAATGGTCACCACACTAAAAACAATACCCATTATAAAAGGATAGATAAATTGCGTGATACTTTGGTGAATTAAAGCAAACAAAAGGCTAGAAAGAAAGATTGCACCAATTTTTCCAATACCTCGTGCCAAACCATTCAATATCATTCCTCTAAAAATAAGCTCTTCTGAGAAAGCTGGAATTATTGCAAATAGAAGAATATTAAGAAGGTACCACCAAAAATTATCAAGAGGAATTGGCAAGGTAGAACTTTCAAAGCCCATTAGATCAAATAGTGCCCCGAAGCATCCTTCAATTAAACCATAAAGTCCGATAACAAAAAGAATACCAAATAACGCGCAAAGAAGAGTTGTCGAGATATTTATCTTTTTTACACTTAGCCTGCAAGCGGAGAAGCTTACCTTGTTTACCTTGTTATAAATAAAAAACAGGCAAACAAAAGTTATTTGCGAAATAAGACAATATGGTATCGTGAACCATAGACAGTTTTCATATAGATATGTTAAAAAGCTGACCTCTTCTGAAAACTCAACCCCTACTGCGCTGGCAATTCCGTAGCCTAAGTACGCAAAGATAAAAGCAAATAAAATTGGAAGCAGAAAGGCAAACAAAAAAACTTTCGCAGAATCTGCGGTCGTGTAAAAATTGCGTCTTGAAAATTTTTTTACAAGCTCTTTTTCTTCCATGTATGATATAATAACATATTGGCAGAAAAAATACAAACATTATTTGACTTAAATTTCAAATTATAATACTATATTAGTATGAATAAATTTATGGAATTGGCTTTAAAGGAAGCTAAAAAAGCAAACAAAAAAGATGAAGTACCTATCGGCGTAGTAATCGTAAAAGCGGGTAAAATTATAGCCACGGGCTTTAACAAACGCGAAAAATCTAAAAACGCTATTAACCACGCAGAGATTGTTGCAATCAGGAAAGCTTGCAAAAAATTAAAAGATTGGCGCCTTGAAGACTGTGAAATGTATGTCACATTAAAACCTTGCCCTATGTGCGCAGGAGCGATTTCTAACGCTAGGATTAAAAAAGTTTATTATGGCGCAGAAGAAACTAACAGTAGCGACAATCTATGTGAACAGATTTTTTCAAGTACTCGCCTTAATCACAAAGTAGAACTTATTAAACTAGACGAATATTCTCCCGCCTGCGCGGAAATTTTAAGCACCTTTTTTAAAGCACATAGACAAAAGAAATAAAAGTGTTGCGCTTGTAAGCTAGATGATTTGTAATATGGATAAACACAACCAAAATACCTTATGTTCGGCTTAGTTTCTGACCTTACCTAGTTCGGCTTGAAGAAAATTTACTTTTCTTCTTTTTTATAAAACTTCTTGCCCCGCCATATTTTTATGGAAACTTACAAAGCGTTTTCTTAATAAAAAATAAAAAAGAGCTTTTTTATAACAAATCCATTAATCGCTTATTAAATTCTTCTTCGGTTATCACACCTTCCTCTTTCAATTTTCTAAGCTCTTCTACCTTTCTTCGCTTTTCATCGCTTGCTCTTTCTTCAGCTCTTTCCTCATGTCTAATTTCTGACGCTGAGTTTATTATGATAATATCTGGAATGAACATTGAGATGAAAAGAAGTAACCATGGTATCCAGCCACCTGCAAAAATCACAATAATTAGACCTGCAATGTAATACTTTTGTGAAGTTCTAAAATATTTACCTTTCTTTCTGACCGAGTAAATTAAAAGAATACTTGCAATTATTCCAGCAACAACTTCAATGAACACAAAATAGATGGAATAATATGAGATAATAAGTAAGTAATTGCCTAAGATATTTGCATAAAATTCAGGATCAACACAAAATAAAATCGCTATAACAAGATTTGCCACCATATTTATAAGATTTATGATTGCAGCACTTAAAATTAAATTTCTTTTTGTCTTATTCATTTTGCCTCCATAACAAGTTAAATTTATTATTTCTTATTTACGCTCACATATTCAGATTTTTAACTATAAACATATATATGCTAACATTTTTACGAAATAACTGTCAAATCATTTTGAAAAAAATAGAAAATGTGCTAAAAATATAATTGGAGTTAATTATGAGAATAGAAAAAAGAATAGTTGTAATAACTGGCGCATCTAGCGGAATAGGAAAAGGACTTAAAGAAGCCTTTGAAAAGAAAGGCGATAAAGTGATAGATATATCAAGAAATGGTCGCGATTATAAATGCGATGTTGGTGATGAAAAAAGTTTAAAAGCTGTTTTTGACGATATATACTTAAATTATGGCAATATTGACATCTTAATCACCTGTGCTGGTTACGGCGTTTCAGGTGCAATAGAGCTTATAGACGAAGAAGAGGCAAAAAAGCAGTTTGATGTCAACTTTTTTGGCACATCAAATGCTTGTAAATACGCTATACCTATGATGAAAAGAAAATCAAAGATTGTGATAATCTCTTCCGCCACAGCCCTATTCCCTCTCCCGTTTAAAGCATACTACTGCGCAAGTAAATCCGCAGTTGACAGCTTTGCACAATCATTAAAAATGGAATTATCTAAAACAGATATTGAAGTAACCTCAATATGTCCTGGTGACATTAAAACAAACTTCACAAATAACAGAATTAAACTTTATGAAACTAATGAAAGATATGGTAAATCTGTCGAGCTCTCAACAAAACCAACGGAAAAAACAGAAAAAAGACGCATGCCTCTCTCCTACGCGCTAAAAAAGATTATGAAGATAATCGAGCAAGATAAGTTTAAGCCACAATATATAATTGGACGCCAATATCATCTATTTTATTTCTTTAAAAGAATAACCACCACAAAATTCTTAAATTCTTGTATTACTAAAATATTTTATAAGACAAAATAATAAGCGATTTTATAATTTAGAAAAATTAATGTTAAATAAATATGGTGTAGTATGCATAAAATACTACACCATATTTTGTATTACAAATTTAAAGATGCAAAACATTATAAGGATTTAGACAAACACTAAAAATAACCTCTTGCATTAAAAACTTATGTTTTGTTCTTCACTATTTAATCTTTGTTACTCAATTTGTAATTTACTATACTTAGTTAAATCTTATAAGTGTCAAGCACTCTTATTAATCTTGCAAACTCTACCTGTGCCCCTGCATCAATGATAAGTTTTTCCTTAAAAATTGATTTGGAATTGTTGCAGATAGAGCGAATTGCATCGGTATCTGTCATACGAATATAATTAGAAACATTTAAAAATGTCTGATAAACATCATGTTCAAACAATATATCAGGACAATTAAAAACTAAACTTTCAATCAAGATTTGATTTGGAACTTTATTATATACCCTAGCATAAAGGCTATTATAGATTTTAATAATGTTTACAAAATTTTCACAAGTTTCTATTTTGTTGTTTAGATTTTTAAATCGCTCATTGAGGTCAACATCATAATAACGATTTTTTCTCTCATTATACATTTTAAAAATGCCATTCTTTTCATCATACATGGTGATATAAATGTTAATCCTAACATTGGTTCCAAAATCCTCTTTCCCTATGATTGAAATGTGATCCTCATACTCATATATAATAGACGAAGTAGATATTAAATTTGAGAGATAATATACAAAATCATTTTTAAGTTCATCTATCGTATATTTATCCTTTGTAACAGTTGCAGTAGGTTCTACATCCTGTTTTTTTCTCTTCTTCTTTTTCTTTTTTCTCGACATTTTCCATGCACGGACAAAGCGTTTCCAAAGATTTTTAAAATAGTGTTTTTTATCTAATGAATTTAATTCAATCTCGGTGTTAGCTATTCCAAGAAAGTAAGTGAATTCGCTTTGAGAGGTCATAGCATGAAGATAAATTTCATTGACAGGTGTAAAATACGCCTTGTCTGGCTGAATAAAAGAGGACTTATTTGATAGCTCTTTTAGTGTCTGGTCAACAAGCGCAAAAATCGTATAATTAAGATTATCCACAAACTCTACATTTGTGCTATCACGAAGTCCCTCTATTAAATCTTTGCTTAAATTTCTCTTCATACTGTGTCCTTTTTTAATCTTTTGCGCTATTTAGCCATATTTATTATCGAAATTACTTGCCATATTGTCTTAAAGCATATAATTTCAAATTATTTTGTTTTCTTTACTTTACCAGTATTTGCAACATGAACGCAAAGGTCAACAAGTTTATTTGAATACCCCCATTCATTATCATACCAAGCAACAAGCTTTACAAAAGTAGGAGAAATCATAATACCCGCTGTAACATCAAAGATACAAGTCCTTGAATCTCCAATAAAGTCACTGGAAACAACAGGCTCATCTGTCCAGCCCACAATTCCTTTCATCTCTCTTTCTGATGCTCTTTTTACAGCTTTAACGATATCTTCGTAGGTTGTTTCTTTCTGTAATCTGCAAGTCAAATCTACAACAGAAACATTAAGTGTAGGCACACGGTAGCTCATACCTGTAAGCTTGCCTTTTACCTTCGGGTAAACTTCACCAACAGCCTTTGCAGCACCTGTTGTAGAAGGGATGATATTATAAGAAGCCGCTCTACCTCCACGCCAATCCTTTTTGCTCACCCCGTCAACGGTAAGTTGTGTGGCAGTAGTAGAGTGAACAGTGCTCATAAGCCCCTCTACAATACCAAAAGACTTATCAATAACTTTAACGAGTGGAGCTAAACAGTTGGTTGTGCAAGATGCATTTGATACAACCTTCATTTCGTCTTTATATTCATCCTCATTGACGCCCATAACAAACATTGGCATTTCCTTGCCAGGAGCGGAAACCACCACTTTTTTAGCACCCGCTGATATGTGAGCAATTGCCTTATCATAAGCGGTGAACTTTCCTGTCGCTTCAATAACAACATCAACTTCGTCATTCTTCCAAGGAATACGAGCTGGCTCCATTTCAGTGTAGAAAGAAATTTTCATTCTTCCAACAACAAGTTTCCCATCTTTAACTGAAACTTTCTCGTCAAAGTGTCCATGAATGCTATCGTGCTCTAAAAGGTACTTTGCATAATCCACAGTTAAAAAAGGGTCATTAATTGCCACAACCTCAGCATTTTCGCGCTTTGATATAACTCTAAGCGCCAATCTTCCAATTCTTCCAAATCCATTAATTGCAATTCTTGTTTTTTTCATAATTATCTCCTTTTAATTATTTAAACACTCTTCTGCTCGTCCATGCCTAAGCTTTCCGACATAAAGTGTTCTAACAAAATTTAGTATAGCCATAAACATTGCCATAATTCCAATAGTGCATAGAAGTATTGACAATAGCACCATAATTGCAACAGGCTTAAAACTTGACGAAATTATGATTGAAATTAAAAGCATTAACACAAAAAACAAGGTCCAGCCAATTAGCTTTGAGTAAGCTCCGAATTTATCATATTCACGCTTTGGTGAGCGATTTTCTGATGCGACTTCTTCCTGCTTAAATCCTACAAACCTATCTATACGAGAAATGTATGAAAGATTTGTTAGGGAATTTATCAAATTAAAGGTATTTTCTTGAAAGAGAATTGCCGAAATGTCCTCAAAATAATAAAAAGCAAATATCTTCTTGATTAATTTTTTCCAAACATTTGCCCACCACATAGAAAATCGTGACTTTGGCTTTTTAAGATAGCAAATATCTGCCTTGCAAGAAGTAAGAGCTGTGAATTCTTCTTTGGTAAGCGGTCGCCTTATAACCAAAATTTTCCCAAACTCTTTTTTTATGGAGTGCAAAGAATTAATAATTTCTTCCTTACTACTATTGTTTTTATAAAATTTTAATATGACATTTTTAGGAAATGCTAAATCTTTAAATTTGCTTAGTGTCCCAACATATATAACGCAATCTCTATTTTTTGAGATTTCGCTAATCATAGATAAATATTCTTGTGGCTTTTCTACCAAAGGAACTATCACATTTATCATCTATTTTTCCCCTGAAATTTTTTTGATACGCCTAGCATGCCTACCACCCTCAAAAGAGGTAGTTAAAAACACTTTAATGATGTTTATAGCTTTTCTTCTTTTAACAAAAAGTGCTGGCAGACAAAGTACATTTGCATCATTGTCTTTTCTTGCAAGCATAGCCATATTAGGACTAAGGCAAAGCGCAGCTCTAATTTTAGGATTTCTGTTCGCCGCCATACTCATTCCAATGCCAGAACCACAGATAAAAATTCCTACATTGTTTTTATCCTCTAAAACTTTTTCTACGCCCAGCTTTGCAAAATCTGGATAATCAACAGGCTCTTTGCTGTAAGTGCCAACATCAATCGTGATAATATTTTCCTCATTGAAAAAAGTTTTTAGTTGCTCTTTAAGCATATATCCCCTGTGGTCGCTCGCCATTATAATCATCTTTCACCTCTCATACTTTCAATTTTATTTAAAAGAACATCGACATTCTTTTCAATCAGTCTTGCTGTAATCCTATAAATATCTTCGACTTGTCCATATGGATCCATAACATCTTCAAATAATTCCGCGCAAGAGATACATTTTTTTCCTAAATTTTGTTTTAAAGCACTTGTCATTGCAACATATAACACATTTGGCTTAATATTCCTTAGTTTAACACTCTTTCTGTCGCGTGCGTCATACCCTAATTCTTTTAGCACACGCTTGGCATTTTCTGTTATATTTTCTTTTTTTGCATTTACGCCACAAGAAGAAAATTTTATATCTTTTAACTTGCGCTCCTTGGCTTTTTTCTTAGCAATACGCTCAGCCATAATGGAACGACAGGTGTTACCTGTACAGACAAAACATATTTCCATCATTTTTCTTCCTTTTGCGTTTTTGCTGTTATCTTTTTAGGCTTATAGAGTTTGTCTAAATTATATTTTTCCCGAATTTTTGGTAAAAATAAGTGGATTGTGTAATTATCTAAGTCAAAAACTATCCATTCGCCCTTATTATACCCCTCAATTTTTTCTTCATAATTAAATTCAGCTTTAAGTAAATCGGCAACTGTCTTGCTTGTCTGTGCACTAAGAGCAGTGGCAATTATCACATATTTCTTTTCATCACCAGAAGATAAGTCATAAACTGAAATGCTTTTTAGTTTATGCTCATCCAAAAATTTAACAATCCACTTTAAGTCTTTCATATAAAAATTTTAACAATTTGCATTTTTTTTGTCAAGAAATTGTCATTCTTTTTCTACTTTTTTTAAATTAGTCATCGCATATACGATATTTAACGCAAAAGTCTATTAAATTTTTAATATAAGAACCTTTATATTGATTAAAATTATATATTTTGTCAAAAATTAGTGTATGAGAAAAATAAGTTTAGTTTTTCAAGAAGTTTTAAAGTTTTTTTTAATATTTCTCCTTGTATTTGTATGGGTAAGATTTTTTATTAGAAAACTACTTCTCGCCTTTTTAATCACCTTTTTAATAAGTGCAGTTATCTATGTGATGATATTTTTTATACTTAGAAAAAGAAAGAACAAAGAAGGGTTAAAAATTAAAGAAAAAGAGGATGCTGAAAATATGTTTTTCTCGCTTGTCTTAGATGACAACAGAATGGATTTTTTTATGAAACTAGCTCTTTCTAAGCATAAAAAAGTTAAAAAGTTCAGCAAATACTTAATTATTGAACATGAAAATAACATAAAAACACTTCTTTATATCAAGGCAGATTTTGAAAACTTGACAATACCAAAATTCGTTGAGATATACAATAAACTTAAAGGTAAAGCGCAAAAAATTGTCTTTGTAAGCTATTCTTTTGACAGAGAAGTCACAGCCTTTGCAGGTAATTTTGACACATATTTTATATTTTTAGATAGATATACGACTTATGAAAGATTATTTAAATACTATGGCATTTTCCCTGAGATTAAGCAAAAATATAAAAAAGACAAAAAGCTAACTTTTAAAGACTTTGTCGCCTATTCATTCAACAAAAAAAGAGCAAAAGGCTATTTGCTCTCATCATTTTTATTAGTACTTTCAGCACTCTTTGTGCGCACAACAATTTATTATTGCATAACCGCAAGTATACTCATCTTGTTTGCAATATTCTCTCAGTTTAACACCACTTTTAACTTCAAAGAAGAAAAAGAAGTTTTATAATTGATAAAATTTATTCAATTTCGTTTGGTCGCTAAACCACCCCCGAAAGACACGCACTTTCGGGGAACCCCACAACGGCGAAAACAAGCGAATGGTAAGACTTTTGACGTAAGACAAAAGTCGAAATGAAGCGCAGTTTTCGCCACGATAGAGATAAATTAAGCGAAGAAAGGGAAATCAAAAACGAAAAGTTGTTGGTAAAATTGATAATTGCTTGGTAGAGATATAATCTAAACCTCTTTGAGTAGCGACAAATCGCCAATGAGCATAGCGAATGCGATTTCGTTTGGTCGCT
>DVLK01000049.1 GCA_018715545.1 Candidatus Caccovivens faecavium
AAAATTTTAATAAATTCTAACGAATTTCGCGTGCTTTGCCCGCCCATCATAGTTTGTATGAACATCAGTTTCGCTCAAATGTGGCTTCGCCACGCTTGGCTCAACTTCCGATAATATAGAAAACAAACTTTTTATCATCAAAATATATTACTAAACTTGTTTTCTTTGTTTAAAGTATAACGATTATAAACTTATTTGTCAACAAAAAGATGTAATTTATTAATAATTTTCAAGCACGCTATTCATTTTAATCACATCGCTTCCTGTTATTATTCCAAGAGGTTTTTCCTTTGCCCCACCGTTTTTTGTGACAAGAATAGCAAGTAATTTCGAGTTGTTATGGAAACATTCAAGTGCTTCTTCCACTGTTAAGTCACGATTGGCAAAGATATAGTAATTGCTATTTTCAATCTTAGAGAGCATGTCTTCAATTTTAACATTATCTAAAAAGACATCTGCTTTCCCACCTGTGATTAAAAATTTACCAAGTGCGTCTAAAATTTTTTGTCCATTCGCCACCCCAATTATCTCTCCTGAATTATTAAAAACAGGAATGTTAGAATAATTAGAAGACGCAATTAAGACGATAGCTTCGCGCATAGATTTGTCACTCGAAATGGTGAGAACATCACGCCTGCACACTGTTTCAAGCGCCTTTGGCGGAGCTGTCAAAAGTCTTTCAATCTTTTCAATCTGCTCAACCACCTCATAGTGCGGTTCTGCCATTATGTAATCTTCATTGCCGTGAACGATAGCATTTCTAAGCCTTCCGAAATCAATCAAATCGTCCTCGTATTTTCTGACTATATAGTTTAGTGCCACACTACGCCTAATAAGTTCTGAAAAGCCCATGCTTCTATTTAAATTATATCTCGTTCTAATTGCATAATCTATGTTGTTATAAGATTGCAAAAATCGCTGTGCATTTGATAAATCTTTTTTTTCTTTCATATTTCACCTTTTTTAATAGTTGCGAAAATTAATTAACGCAGAGAATGCTTAACAAAGATATTATACCTTTTTTTATTAAAAAAGAAAAACAATTTGAAGATAAATAATAAAAATTTAAAAAATTGACAAATTTTAACATATTTTTCATTTTTGACAAGATTGATAAAAGTAAAGCATATATATAAAGCGTGAGAAAACTTTGCTATTTACAGCGTAAATCAAGAAAAAGACGGATGATAATAGCAATTTTGCTTTTGTGTCTAATTATCACCTCAATATTATTGTACATTTTTTGTATTATAAACTCTGTTGTCAAAGAGGCAACTTGGGCATCTATTTATTCGCTTTCAACTTCCGCTGTGAGTGATGCTATTTATGATGTTATTGCGGAGCAAAATGTGAAATATGAAGATTTAGTTGAAATTTCCTATGATAATAACGGAGATATTTCGCTCATATCAATAGACACAGTGCTTGTGAACAATCTTGCGCGCCGTTTCTATCAAGTAGCTCAGGTATATCTCGACCGCATGGGCGATAACGGATTGGATATTGCGATTGGCACCTTCACAGGCTTGCCCTTCCTCGTAGGAATTGGACCTACTGTAAACATAAAATTTGTGCAGATTGGTGCAATGACATCGTGTTTTAGAAGCAAATTTACTAGTGCTGGCGTCAATCAAACAAACCATTCTCTATATATAGAACTACATGCCAGTGTCAGTTTAGTACTTCCAACGTATTCCTCAACAGTTGATAGCATCACCGAATTTTTAGTGACAGAAAGTGTTATAGTTGGAGATGTTCCAGATGTATACCTAGGTTCTAATAATACTATTACCCTTGCGCCAAGCAGTTAAAAGTTGAAGTCCGAAAAAAATAAAGCGAAGAGTTAAAATATAGAAAAATTTGATACTATGAGAATTTATTATAAAGATTGTTATAATGAAAATATATTAATTTGTTTATGCTGTGATATATAAAAAATTGGCAATAGTTAAATTAAAAAGATTAAATGCATTAACTTTACAATATATGGTGTATTATGCAACTCATACTACTCTGTATATGATGTTTTGCTTGTTCCTCTTCCCTAAAAATGTAAATGTTTTCGGGATGCATCGAAATTTTAAAAATGAGCAAAAGCGCAGTTTTCGCCTACTTTTTTGTATGTGAATGGAAAATAAGCGCAAAGATAAAAGCAAAGATGATTGCAGCCGCAATCCCTCCTGCTGTTGCAGTAAGCCCTCCCGTAAAAATTCCAAGTAGCCCTTGTGATTTTACTGCACCGATTGCCCCTTTTGCGAGTGACGCACCAAAGCCAATAATTGGAACATTGATGCCCGCGCCTGCGAAGTCGGAAATATAATCAAATACGCCGACTGCTTCTAAAAAGACTCCAACCAGCACAAATGTAACGAGTATGCGTGCAGAGGTGATGTTGGTTGTTATAATTAGTATTTCACCAATCATACACACCAGCCCACCTATGATAAATACCCAAAGATAATCAATAAACATCTCCATAAATAACTCCCACAGATTAATAACTTAGAATTTCTTTTGTTGCCAAAAATTTTTATTGCAATGTTTAATAGTTATATAACTTGTTTACCAAAACTAACTATTTTAAAAAGCCCTATTGGCATATATAATCATTCCTCATATGCTTCAATTACAATCGCGTGGCAAACACCTGGAATGCTCTCGCCCTGTTGTGTAGCAGTGGTGCTAAGCAGTGCGCCTGTTGGCATAAAGAGAACTCTCTTATACTGTCCGTCTTGTAGTTTTTTCATGATGTACGAATTAAACACAGTTGCCGAGCATCCACACCCTGACGCACCGCATAATGTGTTTTGGTCGCGCCTAAAATACATCTGCCCACAATCACTATAATTTAATCCTAGTTTTATACCATTATCTTCTAATAAGTCGATGAGTATTTCACTACCAAGTTTACCTAAGTCACCCGTTGCAATAAGGTCATAATCGTCTGGCGTTGTTTTTGTATTTTCAAAGTGCGAAAGCATAGTCTGTGCGCAAGAAGGAGCCATGGCTGCACCCATGTTGTTCACATCCGTAATTCCCCAATCAATAACTTTACCGAATGTCACCATAGTAACGCGTGGTCCTTTCCCTTTTTGAGAAATCACACAACTACCTGCTCCCGTCACCGTCCATTGCGATGCAGGAGGACGCTGATTGCCTAGTTCTAACGGAAAGCGATATTGCCTTTCTGCGGTTGAAAAGTGCGAAGCAGTGCAACAAACTACATTTTCAAAATACCCACCATCAACAAGAGTGGATGCAACTGCAATACTTTCAGCCATTGTAGAACATGCCCCATACACGCCTAAATAAGGAAAATCAAAAGCTCGCGCCGCATATGATGAAGAAATAATCTGATTTAATAGATCACCAGCAACCAGTAAATTTATATCTTTCATTCCAAGTTTTGATTTCTGAATTGCCCCAGTAATTGCCGTTTCAATCATTTTGCGCTCTGCCTTTTCAAAAGTTTTTTCGCCAAAGAGGTCATTTTTCATAATGTAATCAAAATAGTCTTTAAAATTCCCTTGCCCTTCTTTCGGCCCAACAATTGAATATGAGCCTATTATCTTTGGCTGATGCCTAAATTTTACTGTATCATATTTCATCTACTCACCCCATTTTTGATAAATTTTACTAATTGTAAATTTTATAAATCCTGCTTTAAAAATGACTGTGTAAAAATGCATTTTAGTTTGAGATTTTATCTATGCAAACAGATATATAATGTAATATATAAGCCCTACAAGCGCGCTAGATAACACGCCAAAGACTATGACAGGTCCTGCAATCGTAAACATCTTAACACATATGCCATAGACAATGCCCTCGCTTTTAAATTCCACAGAAGGACTTGTAATCGAGTTCGAAAACCCCGTAATTGGTACAATTGTCCCGCCACCCGCAAACCTACCGATTTTGTCGTAGACGCCAATGCCTGTGAGTAATGCCGCGATAAAAATTAAAATTATAAGCGTATAAGCCCAAGCAGAGCCCTCTGATATGTTTGGAAAAAGATATAAAATTAAATCGTTTATACCCTGCCCAAGTAGGCATATAAGTCCACCAACCCAAAAGGAATTAAAAAGAGTTGGCCATGGCCTTGTCTTAGGTATTTTTGCATTTACATACTTGTTATAAGCCTTATTTCGTTCTTTTATATCCATAATAACCTCATAATAAATTTTGTCCAACTGTAACTATCTTAAACAAAAAAGTATAATCTCTTGTTTTTTACACAAACTAAGGCTAAATTTGGAGGGAATATGAAAAATAAGATGATTTTAGGCACACTTTCGCTACTTCTTTGCGTTACTATGGCAGGCTGTTCTAGTTCTACAAGCACTATGACAAAGACTAATATTTCTAGCCAGCTTGATAAAACAAACAACTCCATCGCCACAGTAAAAAGTGTAAGCGCAAGCGATGTTGAAATAGACAATGAAAAGCTAGATAGTATAGATAGTGAACAAAAATGTGAGCAATTCAAAAACAATATGGCACGCGCACAGGCCACTATAAACGCTGAAAATTATTATAAAGATGAAATCCTTTATAAAACGGCGTTAATAAAAAAATATCTTCAAAAAGAAGATTTAAAGCTAAAAAAAGGAGAACTAAACGCTCTCAAAGATTTAAATGCAAATCTATCTAATTATAACGACAATGTCGCAAGGTCAAGCAACGAATTTAATGCAACCTATCGCAACTATAACACAATGAAAAGGAGTGCTTCGCGCAATATAGATAGAGTTAATGCTAAATTAAATAAGATAACTTGCAATTCCAATACGCGTTGCTCCTATTATATCAACATTTTAAATACACTTCAAAGTATGGAAGATATCTTAGGCATAGAGGACTATGACTATTACAATAACCTTAAAGAAAACTTCACAGATAACGAACTTGAAAATGATATAGATTATAGCACAGAAAACAATGAGGATGAGAAAACCGAGGAAGTACCAAACATTACAAATGATAATAATGATAACAATAGCGAGCAAAATGACACAAAGACAAATAAGTGGAAATTAAAAAAGAATATAGATACTTATAGAAATGAGGAAAATGACGAACTTTCAATTTCCCCTGACAACATAATAACAAGAAGAAACACTGACACATATGGTCCGTTCAGAAGGAATATCGACACTTACTGCCCTTATGGCTATGGAACATACGGCATGAACGGAATGTATGGCATGAATGGCTACGGAATGAATGGTATGCTTAATAGAGGTATTTATAACAATCCGTACTACAACATCTATAATTCTAACAACTATAACCGACTAGCAGAACCTGTAAACACAGAAATGGATGAGGACGAAGAAAAAATACTAAATGAAGATAGAATGAAAGAAGGAATAGAAAATTCCCTCAAAGACGATAAAACCTTGAAACCAAAAGACAAAATGAAAACAGATGAAAACATAACTAATGAGTTAAACGCAGAATTTGACGACAATCAACCAATTGAAAATAAAAACATAAATGAAATTAAAGACGATAAAACAGAAGTAAGTAATGTTGTAGATGATATAAAAGAAAATATGGACAACACAAAAGAGATAGCCCAAAACCTTGTTGAAGATACAAAATCTAACTTGAACACAAACGACAGCGAAACAAAAATAAAAAGTGTTTCAGTTTTGAAAGTAGAAGAAATTGACGACAATGATGAGCGCGTAAAAGCTCAATAGATAAAAAACTCTATCAAATAAGATAGAGCTTTTATTTACTAAAATTGAACTTTTGGAGCAACTCTTTCAGTTTCTGCAATTTCAAAAAGTTCTCTCTTTTCAAACTTGAACCATTTTGCAATCATGTTAGTTGGAAAAGATTCTCTCTTAATATTATAAGTTTTAACGCAACCATTATAATATTTTCTTGAAACTGAAATTTCTTCTTCCAAAGTTTTAAGAGTTTGCTGTAAGTCCAAAAAGTTTTGATTAGCTTGAAGTTGTGGATAGTTCTCAGTAACAGCAAACAGTGACTTTAAAGTGTCAGTGAGCATATTTTCATATTTAGCTCTTTCTTGCGGTGAGCCTGCATTCATACAAGAATAGCGAGCCTGCATAACACCTTCTAGTGTTGCCTCCTCGTGCTTTGCATAACCCTTAACCGTTTCAACAAGATTTGGAATTAGGTCATATCTCTTTTTCATGTAAACATCCATTGTTGAATATGACTCATCCACATTGTTTCTAAGGCGAATAAATGCGTTATATTGCGTCCAAATCCAAATTGCAAGGATTATTCCGACAAGAACTATAATGCCAAGAACAACAAGCAAAACAATAAGACCTGTGCTCATTTTTCCCTCCTAGACTTATTATATCATACTTATGTGTAAAAATAAAACTATTTTACATTGTTTTTTTCTTTTTATTAGCTTTTTTAAGTATTAAAGTGATAACACTTATAAGCATTACTCCAAGAGTAATACAAAATAGGATGAAAATAACTAAATTTGCGCCTTCAAATATTCTAGCATTTTCCTTTTGGAATTGTACTATAACTGTCATATCGCTTGTTATGTTATTTAGAGTAATTGAACCATCAGCAGGTTCGACTTCCTCTCCATTCACATATATAGACTTAATGTTGTACCCCTCTTCTGCTTCTACGCTTATAGTCTTATTTTCACCATAGCTTACTCTCTCAATGTTTTGACCAGAAACCGTTCCACCAACACCGTAATTTATAGTGATTAAGAAAGTTTTGAGTTGTGTCCCGATTTCAATATTGTGGTCATCTAAGACTCCTTCAAGAGTATATGTTTCCTTTATTTCCTGCCTTACTCCATCTATTTCCACATAGGTTATATTGTATGCATCATCTGCAAGCACAGAAAAGGTAAAAGAATTATTGCGTTTTGCCGTGGTGTTTTCCTCAATCTCATCACCATTTTCGCCTATTATAGTAATCCCCTCAGCAACATTAAAAGCTATGTCAAACTCTTCTATTTCTAAAACATTGGCTGTCAAAACAACATCATCAGTAACATTGTCTATCGTAAATGAATTATTTTCATCAAGAGTAACACTTTCGTTATTCACTAACACTTCTGAAATATAGTAGCTTGTGGTTGGAACAATTTGTATCTCATAACTTAAATCGCTATAAAGAATATAGCCACTATCAACTTTCATATTATCAATAAAGATTTCAAATTCGCCCTCTTCAAAAGTTAAACTATATTCCTCCTCACTTCCAACAAGCACAATCACATTGACAATATCGGACGAGAGAACATAATTAAAATTATCGTAAATATAAAATTGAAAGCTGTAACTTCCAGCAAGTAAATTTTCAAACTTAAAGGTCGTTTCATAGGTATTGTCGCCTAAATTTTTTGTTGAATTTTCTACATCTATTGTTTGCCCAAAAATATTATCAAAATTGCTAGAATATGCAAAACGATAACCTATATTTTTTATATTGTTGGCATAATAAGTCAAAGTCAAGGTGGCAGAACCCGAGCTCTTAAACACTAGTCTTGATGGATATGAATTCATAAATCTCATATCAAGAGAGATATATTCATCAGCATAATTTTTAAGAATTTCATCAAAGCCTGTAATGGAATATGCATAAATAGTTTTCGCATGATAATAAGAAGTGCCTAAAACTTGCAAATTTGCGCCTAGTCTTAAAGTGTTTAAAGATAGCTCATCAAGTGCACCTTCACCAATGCTTCTTGCGCTACTCAAATCTAAATCTGTTAGCTTTGTACATCCTTTAAGAGCATTTTTGCCTATATTGTAAGCATTGCTTAAATCTAGACTTGTAAGGTTAAGACAATTAGCAAACGCATAGTCACCTACTGAAACTATGCCCTCACCAGCTACGCTCTTCAAAGAACTAAGACCATAAAAAGCATGATTGCCTATAAGTATGTTTTGCGAAGCAAAGGTTATATTTTCCACCTTAGAATTGGCAAAAGCGCCCTCAGCAACATTAGTAATTGCAACACCGTTAATTTCTGCTGGAACATTAAGCGTAGTCAAAACGCCGTTGTACTCACTCAAAGTGCCCGATAGAGCATTTCCACTTACTACATAACTGCTATATAAGTCCTCGTTATTAAAATAATATGTCATAGAACTAACTTTACTTTTTGCGACAATTTCACCATCGTTATTAAATAGGAAAGCGACCGCAGTGACTTTTGTTGTGGAACTTATCTCAATCGGAGCCTCGTACTTTATATCATCAAGCGATGGACTTGTTTCATCAAGCGTATAGTAAATTTGATAGTTGTCAGAGCCAATATAATTTAACTTTAAACTGATTGGTTCAGTCGGCATGCTTTCAGTTTCACTAAATGTTACTTCGCCAATAGTTTCCACTCCAATATCAGCAATGTTTACACATCCATAACCATAATATATGTCCTTACCCTCTGTACCTAAGTCTATGGCATTTTCAAAAAGTAAACTTTCAATCTCATCGTTAGACAATGAGGAAATTGAAGGATTAGAGAGTAAGTTCGCTAATGCTGCCGTAACATGCGGGGCCGCCATGGATGTTCCATCTAAATACATATAGTCGTTTGGGTAATAGGCACTATAAACATGAGTGCCAGGCGCGCTTATATCAACGGTGGAGCCATAGTTGGAATAGCCTGCAATACTTAAACCATTTTCTGCATATAAGTTCTCTTCAAGGGCAGAAACAACTATAACTTCATCTGTCATATTAGCTGGTGCATTAGATGAGGTGTTATAGTGGCTATTTCCTGCTGAAACAACTGCCATGATATCTGCCTCGTGCGCCTTTTTCATAACTGTTTCCAAAGATGAACTATGAACAGGAGAGCCATCCTCGCTCTCTACGCCTAAACTCATATTCATCACACGAATATTTAAATTTTCGCTTTCTTTCAAACTTATGATATATTCAATAGCCGTTACAATCATAGTTATTGAACCTTTACCATTTGATTTAAGCACTTTGCAAGGTATTAGAATAACATTATCTAATGTTTGATCGGCAACAATTCCAGAAGTATGAGAACCATGCCCCTCATCATCATCGAAATTATCGTCCATAACCACCAAACCATTAGCGTTAGTTTTGGTAAAGTTTTTGCCATAAACACTAGAATAACGCCCTTTAAAAAGCTCATGAGCTGTGTTGATACCACTGTCTAATATCGGTACATAAACTCTTTCCAATTCACTCTCATCATAGATATATGTTAAATAAGAAAGGTATTCGTCAATACCAGTGTAATAAGCGCCCCAAGATAAATACTCTTTGGAAGAGTTTTTGGAAATCTCCTGATTTTGCGCATCACCGACTATCACGCTGTCATAATCGACAAAATCAACATATGAAAGATTTTTGTAATATTCATACGCTTCCGAAGTGGCCTCTGGTGATGAATATTGATATATATGCCAACCTAACCCCTCGGCATAGGCATCTGTCTTATAAGTAGGTAAATTGCCTTCATAGTATACAATAATTCGATTTGTAAATGAAGGTTCACTCAAAATATAATTATCGTCATTTTCTTCAACAATATAATCAGTATTAGACAACGCCACTAAATCATCTTCCACCGATAAAACAGATACTTCATCTGACATAGATAATAGAGATGATGACACATACATTTCGCCGTTCTCTTCAATCACTGCATCCTTATTTATTGTTTTACTTTCGCCCTCATTTATATCGCCATACTCGGAATAAAGCTCCATAACTTCGGCATAAAACTCTTCAAAAGTTCCGCCATCATATTCGCTTTTAGCATTTGCAAAATTTAATAAATTGGCGCAAAACAAAACTAAAATTCCCGCCAAAATATAACATATTATTCTGAACAAAGCTAAATTTTTACTCATGTTTATAGTATAACATTTAATATGAAAAAAAATCAAATAATTTGAAAAGTTAGCTTAAATTATTTAGAGTTTATCTTAAACACTAACCGCTTTGTAATAACTTCGCTTAACAAGCTTTAATCAATGAATCAATGCGTTTTAAAAGAAATTTTTATAAATTTGGCAAAAATTGTTGACATTTTAGATTGTAATTAATATAATAAGAAAGCAAGTGTGTTATGCGGGCGTGGCGGAATGGCAGACGCGCATGTTTAAGGGGCATGTTCGAAAGAGTGTGGGTTCGACCCCCACCGCCCGCACCAAAGCGAAGGAAAGTTGAAAGAAAAACTTTCTTTTTTTATTTAAATTTGAAAGGGGTCGAACGGGCGCCAAAGGCAACTGTGTTTGCGTTTGCCCGCCCCGGCGTTTTCCTTTTAAGTTAGTATTACTTTAACAAAAAAAAGAGAAGAAACATTTAAAAACAAATCTTCTTCTCTTTTTTATTGGTGCATTAATAGGAGTGCTTATTTTACGGCAAATCATAATCCGACTTTTAACCATTATGGCAAAAGGCAAGCACTTCATTTACAAAATGCACGCTAGATAAAGCACAAGTCTTTATCAAAATAAATTGTATCATTTTGAAGAACTTGTGTCAATAATATATTTACACATTTAATAAAAAAATATACACGAAAGGCAAAAATTTTCAACAAAAAAGCAGTCAGCACAAAAAACACTGAAAAAATTTATTGTATAAACTAAAAAGAATAATTACTTTTTACCCTTTTTCTTTGCGTTTTTATTTGCTTCTTCAACAAGGTTATAATATTCGTCAAATACCTTGATTGCAGTAGCTTCATCAGCTTCTGGAACTAAAACAGTTGGACGCTTTGTTTCGTCTGCCAAAAAGACAATAGCTTGGTCGTCCTCTACGCCTTCAATTTTGTCAATAGGCTTTAAAATAACATAAATTTTTTCATTATATGGAATTACAGCAACCTGCTCAAAGCGAATTTGTTTACCTTGCTCATTTTGCAAGATAAGCTCGTCAGTGTTATTTTCGTCAAGAATGACATCCAAAATATCAAAATCACTTAACTCCTGTTCAACTTCTTTGGAAATCTCTTCCACTTTCTGTATTTTTTTCTTATCCATACTCTCCCCTTTTATTTTCTTTCATCAAGATAATTCTGCAAAATTATTTGAGCAGCAACCTTATCTAAAAGAGCCTTACGCTTTTCCCAAGCTATGCGAGCCTCCTTTAAATACTCCTCTGCTTCAAACGATGTATAGCGCTCATCCTGATAAAAGATTTCAATTTGTGATTTGTCAAAAAGTTTTTGTCCAAAATCTCGAACGCGTTTTGACATTTCACTTTCGGTGCCGTCAGCGTTAAGAGGCAAGCCGATAACAATATGTCTAACCTCCTTGCTTTTTGCAAGGCCCGTCAAAAACGCGATATCCTCCTCTTCCCCTCTACACTTATAGATACTATCCGCAGTTGCTATCGTGCCTGAGAGGTCTGAGAAAGCGATACCAATTCTCGAATTGCCATAGTCAAGCCCCATATATCTATCATATTGCATACTTCACCACTATCATTTTAAAATAAAACAAATTAATAGTCAAACGATTTTAAAAGATATTTATAAACTATATTAATTTATTTGCAATCATAAAGCGTTTTACCCTCGCCAACATTCACAATGAGAGGAACTTTATAAGCTTTGACATTTTCCATACAATCTTTTACTATTCTCACAACCTTTGATAGTTCATCTTTTTTAACATCAATTACAAGTTCGTCATGGACCTGCAAAATAATATGGCTTTCAAAATTTTTAAGTTCCCTAAAAGTTGCAATCATGGCAAGTTTAATAATATCAGACGCTGTACCCTGCAATGGCATGTTCATAGCAACGCGTTCTCCAAATTTTCTAACATTGAAATTGGAAGATTTAAGTTCAGGTATCATTCTTATTCGCCCAAAATCAGTTCTTGCATAACCATGTTCTTTTGCAAGCGCAATATTTTTATTCATGAAATTTTGAATATTAGGATAACGCTCAAAATATGAAGCAATGTATTCCTTTGCCTTGTTTCTGGATGTTTTAATATTTTGAGATAGTCCAAAATCACTTATGCCATAAATAATACCAAAATTCACAGCCTTAGCATCTCTACGCATAGCACTTGTGACCTTATCAATAGGAACATTAAAAATCTCACTGGCAGTTTTTGTGTGAATATCTACCCCATGTTGGTATGCCTCAATCATAGATTTTTCATCAGCCATATTTGCAAGTAGCCTTAATTCAATTTGGTTGTAATCAGCAGACACGATAAGCCCGTCATCAAACTTTGACACAAAAATTTTTCTAAGATTTCTTCCTTCTTCATCACGCGTTGGAATATTTTGCATGTTTGGCTCTGAGCTAGATAACCTGCCCGTATTTGTAAGCGTTTGATTAAAGATGGTATGAATGACATTTCCTCTTGTTTTTATCAATTCTTTATAGACATTTATATAGGTGCTTTTAAGTTTGTATAACTTTCGATAACGAATAATATCATTGACGATTTCATGTTCAAACCGTAGCTCATCAAGTATTGCAAAACTTGTGGAGCGTTTCTTATTGTTGTATGGCACAATTTTGAGCTTGTCAAACAAAATTTCAGCAACTTGCTTTGGAGAATTTATATTGAATTTTTCGCCTGCCTCACTAAAAATTCTAGCTTCAATTTCACTGATTTCTTCACTGATCTTGTTATCAATTTCATCAAGAGCCACTTCGTCAACTTTGAAACCCTCTTCTTCCATGTCAGCTAAAACTTCGACAAGAGGAATTTCTATTTTATAATATACATAGTCTACATTTTTCTCTCCAATCTCTTTTTCAAAATCCTCCTTTAATTTGAAGTATTCAATAACATTTTGCTTCTCGTCTTTAACAAATGAGGAAAAACAAACATAGCGCGCAATTTCTAAATCAAAGAAATTTTTAAGAAAAATACCATATTTTTTTAAAATTTTTATATCT
>DVLK01000050.1 GCA_018715545.1 Candidatus Caccovivens faecavium
TTTATTTGTATATATTAAACTTTATTTTTCATTAGTTTTTAACTTTCTATTTTCTATTAAATATCCTTAACTAATATGTTGGCGTTGGAAATTGTGAGGGCGTCAGAGCCAGCGTTATATAGTTCAAGCGTGGTAGTCGAAAGAACTGTCAGAACAATCGTTTTTGTAAGAGTGGTTTGATTTCCAGCCGTTCCGCTTGCTGTTGAAGTGGAGCCTGCAACTTGAACGCCGTTTGCACGAAGTGCCACGCTCATAGTGCCAGACGCAGGAATGGTGCCATTTACAAAATAGGTTATTTCGTATCTACCTGGTGCCAGGGTTACAGCACCCGCTGTTGTTGAACTTGCAGAAACATTATTGCCTTGTGAACTTGTGAGAGTGACAGGAATTATAGTATTTGCAGGAACTGTTCCTCCCAGGTTGTTTTCAAAAAAGCCAAACGAAGGCAAAACAACAGGATTAACCACACTGTTATTGTTGTCACAATCTCCAAAAACGAAGATTGGGCGAGGAGTGTTAGGGCAACAGAAATTGCCACATCTAGTAAAACAAGTCATATTTTTCTCCTTTTTGACGAGATGTTCGTCATTACAATTTATTAAAAAAAGAGAAAATGTGTTAATCTATGGTTTAGCTTATATAATCTTTATGTGTTTTTAGGACATGATTTATTTTCTTATCTATTATTTTTTTTGAATAAATTTTTAATCTATCATCAGTAACTGTATAATTTTTTAAGATTTTTGTTTGCAAAAGTTCGTTGATTTTAATAATATCGCCTTTAAAATGTTTATGGTCGGTTGTCAAGCTTATTAAAAAACAGATAGGAGTTAAAATTATATAACAAGGAAAGATAAGCCAGAACCATGGCCAATATTTTAACTCGCCCGCATTGGCACCCACAGGCACATATTTAAAGAAACTTGGGCAGAACATTCCTAAAAATTCTCCAATACCTCCACTTGGCCCCCAAATCATTGAAGAGTTTTTATAGTTTATATCAAAGAAGTTGTCATTTCGTAACGGTATGAAGCCAAGTTCTGCTTGGAGAACTTGATTTAATATGATAAAGCCCATAACGACGAGGAGATATGTAGGAACAAATAAGACGCGTCTATAATTCAAGGTGTGCAATTTAAAGACGACCATAAGTAATGGCACTGCCCAAAGCATTGTATGGTGGTAATAGAACCTAATAATATCCAACCATTCCGATGCTTGATTAACCTTTGCCATAGGCTCCATTGGATATAGTATAGATATTAATCCACTCAATACGCCTATATAGAACATATAGTCTTTCCAGCCTTTGTTTTTTGATAAAAAAATAAAAGGAAATAGCAATATGTTTGCTCCACAAATATTGATGAACCAAATGTCGCGATATAGTCTATTTATATCGGTGGAATATGGCGGTATAAAAATTTTTAAAAAGTGCAAAATAAGTCCAAATATAAGCAAGGAAAGTAAAACTATAAATTGAGTTTTTTTTGAACGGTTTTTTAAAATAAAATATAAGCCTACAACAAGTCCAATACAAACAAAGAGCATTAAAAAATACCAGCCATTAAACATTTTTATATTCATAAAAGTCCTCTTTGTGTCATTATAACATATTCATTTGAATATTTAAAGAATTTTAACAATTTTTATAAAATATTTGATTTTAATTCTAAATATTGCTATAATAAAAAAATTAAAGGAGATTATTATGAGTTTTTCTGATTGGATAAACAGCAGTTATCCAAATCCTAGCGTTAATGGGCAGTGGGGACTATTACATATTTTAACCATAGTGTTTTGTGTAGGAATTATAGTGGCAATTGCTTTAATATTTAGGAAGAAAAGTTTGAAAGTCAGAAAAATAATTCTTTGGATTTTAGTTGGATTTATATTACTATTTGAAATTGCAAGAAGAATAATAAATTTGGTCAAGCTTGACGGGAGTGGAACTATCAATGATTATTTATATACGCTCTTGCCTCGTCCGTGGTGCGCAATTGCTTGTTGGTCAATAATTATCTCCGCAATCTTTAACAAGAGATTTCTTTATAATTTTTCTTCAATGACAGCTCTTTTATGCGCACTCATCTTTTTTGCATATCCGTCAGTAGGTTTCAACAATAAATATATTTTATTTGAAAATTTATATTCTATTGGTACTCATTCATTGCTTTTAATAACATCAATTAGCTTAATAACCTTAAAGTTTACAAAGTTTGAATATAGAAACATTTGGAAGGAGGCTATTTGCTATGTTGTCATCTTGATGTATGTATTTTTAGAAATTTATGGATTAAAAATAGAAAGCGATCCAATGTACTTTATGCCAGATAATGACGTTATGGAAATTTTTGGTGTGGGATATTCGGCTTATTTAGCCATATATATAATTTTCATTTTGGTTTATTTTAACATATTTTATCTAATAGATGATAGGAAAATCTTTAAGAAGGATAAAAATGATAAAAGTTATGATATAATTAAAAAAGTTGTAAATGCAAAAAGCTAAATAAAAAGATTATCGACAATATAACGTAGAATAATATAAAAAATAAAAGCTAGCGAAAATTTTACTTTCCCTAGCTTTGTTTTTTTTGAAATCTACTTAATTTCGATGCGATTTTTGTTTGGTAGTTTCTTTTCTTTTGGTAAGTTAATTGACAAAATGCCATTTTCAAGATGTGCGTCTATATCACTCTCGTTAACATCGCCAACATAGAATCTTCTTGAAAATTCGCCGTAACTTCTTTCGCGTCTAATGAAGTTGCCTTTCTTATCCTTTTCGTCATGGTTATGTTCACGCTTAGCAGAAATTGTCAAGTAGCCATCTTCTAGGTCAACATGAACATCCTCTTTTTTAAATCCTGGCAAATCCACAGTGAGTTCGTAGTTGTTTTCCGTCTCTTTAACATCCGTTTTCATAAGGTCATGATGTTTTCTACCATAGCCCATGTCGAAGAATGGGAAGCCGAAGAAATCGTCATCATCTCCTCTAAGTAACAAATCAAATTTATCATTTTTCATAATATACCTCCTATCTTGTATTATTACGATTTAGGCATTTGTTAAACGATTTTATCATCTTTTAACCATTAAAACTTAACTGCGCATTTAAGTTTTTGCCCTTACCACCTAATACATTCACAATTATACATCTACTTTGCTAGCAATGTCAACTAAATAGTGCTAATTTTTTAAAAAATTTTTTGTTTATCAAAAATTTTGCCTAAATTTTTCTTTTTAAACCATAAATATGGCTTAATTTTGGTGCTGTGAAATATAAAATTTGATGAATTTTAACAACATAAAGTTTTTTGCAAGCAATTGATGTGATGCCGGAAATCTATATTCACAAGGTAATTTTAGGTGTTTTATATTTGCGTCAGCCAAAGTATTAAAAAAATATTTAAAACTTTTTAATTAATTTAAAAAATTGTTTGCCTTTTTTTAAAGTTATATATTAAACTATTCTTATCGTGAAAGGGAGGAGAAATGGATATTTTTGAAAAATGCTACACCAAGCAAAAGTATGATTTAGCAAAGGAATTAGGGGTTTATCCTTATTTTCATAAACTATATTCTGGACAAGATGTGGTTGTCAATATGGAAGGCAAGCGAACTATTATGCTTGGCTCAAACAACTATCTAGGCTTAACAAATCATCCAAAAGTGATTGAAGCAGGTGTTAAAGCGCTTGAAAAATATGGCAGTGGTTGTTCTGGCTCTCGCTTTCTGAATGGCACGCTTGATTTGCACTTAAAATTAGAACATGAACTTGCCGAATTTTTACATAAGGAGGCAGTTGTCACTTTTTCCACGGGTTTTCAAAGCAATTTAGGCATAATTAGCGCTATTGTCGGCAGAAATGACTATGTTATTTGTGACAAAGAAAATCACGCCAGCATCTATGACGGCATAAAATTAAGTTATGGCAAAATGCTTCGCTATAACCATGGCGATATGGAAGATTTGGAGAAAAAACTTGCATTTGTGCCAGAAACCTCGGGAGCGCTCATCGTCACTGACGGCGTTTTCAGTATGAGCGGAGATATCTGCAAACTTCCTGAGATTGTGAAACTCGCCAAAAAGTATGGCGCACGCATTATGATTGATGACGCTCACGGACTCGGCGTTATCGGCGAAGGCGGAAGGGGAACTGCAAGTTATTTTGGCTTAGAGGATGAGGTAGATATCTACATGGGCACTTTCTCAAAGTCACTGGCAAGCCTTGGTGGCTACATGGCGGCAAAAAAGGAGGTTGTGGAGTATGTTAAGCATGCTTCAAGGCCTTACATCTTTTCGGCAAGCATAACGCCAGCATCGGTTGCGTGCGCAAATGCCTCGCTTGACATCTTAAAGGCTGAACCAGAACGCGTTAAACGCCTTGCTGACATCAGTGACTATATGAGAAAAGGGTTAAAGGCGAAGGGCATAGCAATAATTGAGAGCAAAACACCGATTATTCCTATCTATACTTATGAGGATGAAAAGACCTTTGTTGCTTGCAAACTGCTCTTAGATAGGGGCGTCTATGTCAATCCTGTCATTTCGCCAGCAACACCAGTTGGGCAAAGCTTACTACGCACAAGTTACACAGCGAACCACACAGAGGAGATATTGGATGAGGCGATTGAGAAAATTAAAGAGGTTTTGGACATCTTAAAGGACTATAAATCAAAGTTTTAGTAACATGTGGAAAAATTGTGGACAAGAGAAAAAATATTTTAAGTTAGCCACAAAAAGTTTATAAAAATTTCTAATAAGTTTGCTTTCAAAGTGTAAAAACTTGTATATTTATCCACTTTTTTTGAAAAATTGTTGACAAAAGTTTTCTTATGTGTTATCATAAGAAAGCATATGGGGGTGTGGCTCAGTTGGCTAGAGCATCTGCCTTGCAAGCAGAGGGTCATCGGTTCGAATCCGATCATCTCCACCAACAAAAACGCTCTTATTTTGATAAGAGCGTTTTTTAGTTAAGAGTGAAAAGTGAAGGAACGCCGTTGGTGTTCAAGTGAAGAGTTGCGGATAGATTTTTATGAAAATAATTAGATTGCAGATTGAAAAATAATCTAATACTTTATGAAAATGTATTGAAAATTGCTTTGAAATATGGTAATATGATTTTGAAAGAAAGAGTAAATTTTTTTGTAGGGAGTGATTATGACAGAGCAACAATATTTAGCATACAAAAAAAGCAGGCTTTTGACCTATGCTGACCTTGATAAATTAAGTCTAAATGAAGTTGTTTTGGTGAGCAGAGTGGCTATTCAATCAGCATTTGCAATGGCTCAATTAAGATATAACCAAACAGGCGAGCAAGGCGAAAAATTGAAAAAGTTGGAAGGACTCAATTGGCATTTAAGAGAGTTGGATAAAGAGAAAAAACGACCTGTATATGGAATTGTGATGACAGTTGGAGAAATAAAAGATACTTTTTCGCAGGATGATTTGAAGGGTGCGGGTTTAATTAAAGTGCCAACTCAACAAAAAGACAATAAAGAACCAGTAAAAGAAGATATAAATCGATAAAGATTTAATGAGTGGAAGGAACAGTAGATAAATGCTGTTCTTTTTTATATAAATATGTTTTTTAAATTTTTAAAGAGACAATTTTTTGATATTACAAATCAATTTTGTGAGTTTAATGATTATTTACAAACTGAGTTTTTTAAACATCTCGAACTATGCTTCCTTTTTAAACGAAACATTGGCTGGGCTTGTGGAAGGAAGGTAGATGGCGGTGATGTTTGGAAAATATTTTGTTGTTAAGTTGTAGGACGCTTTGCCGTTGCAGACAACAGCTTGAATTGTTGGGAAATCCTGCAATAGTTTTGGAATGTCATTCACGCTGTCTATTTTTTTAATTAATTCATTGTCACTTGATCCCTTAATTGTGGAAGAGCCGATTATGTCCCAAAGCGCAATGTGGTGAGCGAGTAAAAACGCCCTTTTTTCGTCCGTGTTTTCTGGCATTTTTTCGCCAAAATATTCCTCTAACACTTTCCAAAATCTATTTTGCTTGTTGCCATAATAGAAATTAATTTCCCTACTTTTGACGCTTGGAAAACTTCCAAGGATTAACACCTTGCTCTTTTTATCTATAACTGGTTCAAAACAATCAAACATCTATTCTCCTCTATTAAGTAAAAGGTATGGTTTTTTTGCGCTATAATCATCATTAAGATTTAATCCTAACGAATTGACTAAGTTGCTTAAAACTTCAAATTTATCTTTATTAGAAAGATTTTCAATGGAAGGATATTCTTCAATCTCTAAAAAGACTCCCAAGTTTTTGATATTTTGAATGGTTAAAGCAATTTCGCCTTTTTTATAAACGATATTTTCATTGATATAATCGCACCAACATGTCATGCCGATATTTGTAAAAATAGTTTTGGCTTTTTCTTCATCATCTATTTTTAGTTTTGTTTTTATTTCATTTATTACATTGCCCTTATTATCAATGGTCTTATTTTTAAAAACAATATAAGTGTTAATCCCGCTATTACCATCTATTTTACGAATTATTAAAGATTGATTTAATAAATTTTTATAATCAACAGTCTTTAAATCGGACTTTTTTAAAGTAGTATAATATATGTCATGAATAACATACCTTTCATCAAAAACATAATCAAGACTTTTTAGCATATTTATTACATGGGCTAAATCGTCTCTTACTTGGACACATATTTCTGTCATATCTTCCTCCTTTATAAAACATTTTTAATTTAAA
>DVLK01000051.1 GCA_018715545.1 Candidatus Caccovivens faecavium
TTAAAATTTTATGTCAATAAAATTTTAACATCACATAGTTTATAATTTTTGCTAAGGGTGAAAAATGAAGTACAAAATAGTAAATAATGGTATTTTAATTTTAGATAAAAACGACTTTAATATAAAAGAAATTCTTGAATGTGGGCAAATTTTTTCTTTTGTTAAGCAAGAAGATGGTTATATAGTCTATTCCAGTGATAAGTGTGCAAAAGTGGTAGAAAGTGAAGATGGTTACAAGATTTTGACCAATGATAGTAGTTACTTTGAAAACTTCTTTGATTTAAAAACAGATTATACAAAAATTAAAAATGCCTTAAAGAAAGAACCGATTTTAAAAGAACCAATTGAGTTTGGTAAAGGTATAAGAATTTTAAAACAGGACTTATTTGAAACTTTGATTAGTTTTATAGTTTCTGCAAATAACAACATCAAGAGAATACAGCTTATTTTAAATCGTTTACGGAGCAGTTTAGGAAAAGATATGGGAACTTATCATGCCTTTCCGTCGCGGGAAAGCATGCTAAAAAAAGATGAGGCCTTTTACAAAGATATAGGAGCGGGGTACAGGGCAAGCTATTTATACAAAGTTATTAGGCAAGTTGATGAGGAAAGATTAAAAGAATATGATAATTTGCCAACGCCTGAACTTAGGAACAAACTTATAGAGCTTTCTGGGGTAGGGCCGAAAGTTGCAGACTGCATATTGTTGTTTGGTTATGGCAGAAAAGATGTTTTTCCTGTCGATACTTGGATTGCAAAAATGTATAACAAGTATTATGAACCTATTGAAAATAGAGAGGAAATTAGGAAGAGGCTAACTCATCAATTTGGTGATTTATCTGGTTACGCTCAACAATATTTATTTTACTTTATGCGCTCTTATGTTGGCAACAATGACGATGGATAAGAGAAATACAATAAAAATCTCAAAATTTTTAACATTTTAAAAGCTTTTATTGCAAAAATTTTCAAAAAAAGTATTGAATTTTGTAAAAATTCATGTTATAATTTATATGAAAGGATAAGGAGGATACATATATGAACAAAAAATTAAAATTTTTATCAGGAGTATTAAGTATTGCAATGCTTGCTGGCTCTTTGGCATTCACTGCTTGTGCAAAAACAGATGACAAGCCAATTGATGATAAACCAATTGATGAAAAGCCACCAATTGAAGAGCCTGTAATTCCACCAGAGGATTATGTTTATAATGAAGACGGTACTTTTAATCAAGAAGGATTTTTAAAAGCTTTTAATGAGGTTATGAATACCGAAATGAAAGCAGAACCTCAAACATATAATTATTACCTTAATAGCTTTTACAGTGATTATGATCCTATGTGGGTTTATTACGATAAGGAAGCAAAGGCTATAAAGCTTGGTAGTTTTGGTAAATACAAAGATGAAGTTGTAGATGTAAACAATGAGTTATGGACAGGCGAGTTTAGACTAATTAGCTTCCCTATTGATATTGATGCTTGCGAAACTTGGCCAGAATTTAAAGAAAAATTTGTTGAAGAAGTTACGCCAGATACTTTAAAGTACGAATTGTTTGTTAAGTATGACCATGAAATAGGTTCTGGCGAGTATATGCAAAACAAAGAACTAGATGATGCTTTAATCAAATTATCTAGGAGATTGTATAATCAACTATATAAAGATTATGCTCCATCTGCTGCTGATTTTTATTTCTTTGGTACGCCTTATGAAATTAATAGTGGTGACAGAGTGCTTGCTCCAATTGGAACTCTATTCTTTAACGATAAAAATCAAATTGAATTTATTGGCTCAGAAGTTTGGGTTTCCAACGAAAATGGAAACTGGAAAGAAAATATCATAAATGGTGTCAATTTAGATGTATATCCAACAGTTGCTCAAAGACAAGTTGTATGCGAATTGAATGATACTTTCTGTGATTTAATGAATGATAATCCTATGGAAGAGGAAGTTACAGTCCAAAATGGCTATAAGTTCTATGTTCCTTCTGATGAGCTTGTTAAATAAGCGTTTTTGTTATAAAAGCGCGTATTAACAAGTAGTTACGCGCTTTATAAAATATATTAATGAAAAGGAGAATATATTTTATGAACAAGGAAAATAAGAAGAAAAAAGGTATAGTAAAAAAAGTTGCCGCAGTTGTGCTTGGTTTAGCTTTTGTTGGCACTGCTGTGGGAATTGGTATTGCTGTTTCAAATAGAGATAAGGTTGATCCGACACCTGATGATCCAATTATTGTGAATCCACTACCTGATGACCCAAAGCCAGATGATCCTATCGTAGATCCAACTCCAACGCCTGACCCAGATCCAACGCCAGAGCCTGAGCCTGATGAACCTGACATTCCAGACGAACCGGATGTCCCTGATGAACCGGATGTCCCTGATGAACCGGAGCCTGTTGAACCTGAACAAGAGCGAGAAGATATGATTTTCTTTGACGACACTGGCGAGCTTAACGCTGAGGGCTTTCATGAAGCACTTATGTATATTATGGAGAATTATGAGTATAAAGGTTTGACCTTGAATGAGATTTTCTATGAGAGAACATATAACGATTATGAGTTTTTTGCTGTGAATTGGAGTGGCGAAGATAATAAAATATATCTTTATACTATTGGAGAATTAAAAAGTTATTCTAACAACAATAATAAAGAAATTAAAATTGCACAATTAATTGACATGGATTTAAAAGCTGATAAATATGAAAACAGTTTAGATAAGTTTATTAAAGAAAGTATGAATGACGAACATTTGGAGGGCAACATTGTTTATAGGCTTCAATATTGTTACACTGAAGATGAACTTAAGCGCCTTGATGATTATTATGAAAAAGCTTATGAGATGTCGGAATACCGTGTTAAGCAAGACTTGGGTAAAAACGATGTTGTGCTTGGAAGTTTTATTGAGGAAAGAAAAAGTATGCCGGCTGGATTAGGTATAGGTGACAATAATGCAATTACTGTTCACTATTGGGTGTTAAACGAAAAGACAAATGAAGTTCGCGAAGTAACCAATGCTATACACTCTTCTTCGGTTTTAGGAGAGGGCTTTGTCAAAAACTTGATGGCTAGCCCTATCACAGGAAGTGAATTTGTTGTTGTTGGCTCTGTCGAAGAAAAGGATGTTGTCACAATAGATAAAGATACACTATATAATGTGGAAAATGGTCGAGTTATGAGCGCAATGCGTTCAGTCGACTATGAAAATTATGATATTATTGCCGATGAAAAACTTCGTGAATTATAAATACGAAAAATATAAAGATAACAAGGTGTTTTTCCTTGTTATTTTTTTATTTTATGTGTTATAATATGAATATGAAAAAAAATCACAAGATTTTGACAATTTTTTTGTGTTTAATCATGTTTTTCATGGCTGGATGTGGCGATGGTGGCTTCGGCGCGGGCAGTGAAGGTTCTCCTATCAATCTTGAAGGCGTCAAGGTTATGCGTAAGCCGGCGGAGTATAGCATAGGTGAGCTGGTCGGCGAAGAAAATTCTGAATATTTCTATAACTTGCTTTCTCGAAGTATTATGCGATTTTTATATTTAACTTACTCTAATGGAATCGAATCAGCAGATTTAAAATATAGAGAATCAATATTGAATGGCACGACACTAGAAAATATTTTGAATAATACAAATCCTGATAGATATTTTTATTACGACTCGATAAGATATAGTATAGAGTCAATCACTGTCAACAATGTAGAAAGCGTGTTAGAGATAGTCTTAGATACGGAATCTGCGTGGAATTTTGGTTTTGATAACTATTATACGCTTGACGAGGCTGTCACAGGTTTTCCTATCCTTGCATTAGTGAGCAATCATGATGAAATAATTTCTACAACCTATACAGAAAACGGAAATGTGTTGAATATAAATGCAAATTATTTAACTTATACCGACAGCATCTACGGCACGCCAGGAGATTATAGTAATATCTATTATGGCGCAGATAGATATGAAAATGATATTTTAATGTATGGAGAATCTCCTTATTATCAAGAATTTGTAGCAAACGAGCCTGTAACAACGCTTAATACATATCAAGATGCGCTTGAATACATAACCTATCTATTTGTGCTTGGGTATGATTACGAAACTGCGGATGGTGGAGTAAATGGCGAGGATGCACCTTATTTTAATCTGCAAATTTCACAAAATATGCAATCGGTTGATTTTAATGGCAACTCTTTAAGATTAAATATTCCAAGTATTACAGTTGAGAGAACTCCTAATGGGCGTACCAATGTTTCCATAAACGAGGCATTAAGTGAAATTAAAGAGCGCTATAATGTTTTAGGTACATATATTGGTGTGACGGATGAGAATAAAGAACAACTTGTAAGATATATCTTAGATTATGTTATCGGTCTTGATAATGGAGAAAATGGCGATTATTCCTTTGAAATCATCACAGAGGAAGATGGCGGAGGCGGGACTCCAATTATAACTTCAAGGCGCCAGGTTGATGTAAACAGAGATTATGAAAATGTTGTAAGGAATATTGTTGATGTTGCCTGCTCAGAGGTTCGTATTGGTGGTGTTGAGGGCGATGATGAAGTGTTCATTGATACCGCTTACCCTATCTCTGAAATTGTAGATTACAAAAATGACTATTTCTATACACAATGGTATGACGAAAATGGAAACACCTCAGATGAGAATATTTTAGGGCATGTGGATGCGGCAGAATATCAAGCGATGAGTATCAGTTTGCCTGCTGAGGAGATTGGATACTTTTTAACTGATATTCAACTTTGTTTTGAGTATTATGATGATAATCCTAATGACGAGAGTGAGTTAGTTTATGATGAATTAAATGGTTTAACACTAAATCTTGGAATTAATTATTTTGATAATCAAGGCAATATTCTCTATTCTTCTGAGCCTGTTCAAAAAAATATTAAATATGGTAGGCTACTGAGTGATGCCGATTATCATACGGGTGTTGACCCAGATTACAGGAATGTTTATTTCACTACGAGTGATGATGTCGTGAGTGATAATATATATGGTGCTGTTTTTTCGCAAATAGAAAAAATACCTCTAAAAATGCAGTTTGATAATAATATTGATGATGGAGTTTTAAATGCTGAGTTAAATGGTGAAGAGGTAAATGAATACGAGCATGTTATAAAAATTACAGGAAGCTCCCCAGCGCGCGAATATTATAAGATGAATCCTTCGTCTTCCTATGGGCAATATGCCACCTTTAATCCTGATATGTTTGCGGGGAAAACAGACTATATTGAAATATATTTTGATGTTTTAAAAGATAAAAATAATCTTAACAAAAACTATAATTTTAAAGTAGGCTTAGTTTGGGTGTTGACGGACTCCTATAAAAAGGATGACCCTGATTATGTTGGGGCGCTGTCAATGAGTTTTTTAGACGATATTGATTT
Source organism: Candidatus Caccovivens faecavium (assembly GCA_018715545.1). GTDB lineage: Bacteria > Bacillota > Clostridia > Christensenellales > UBA1242 > Caccovivens > Caccovivens faecavium. The sequence goes on from DVLK01000051.1 coordinate 5,410, forward strand.
AATAAGAAAAAAATTTTAAATTCTCCACTAGGAGAATTTTTTAATGCTTAAAAATAAAATAATAAAAAGGTAACTATTTACAAAGTAATCAAAATATGTTACAATTATAATAATCATTACAAAGGAGTGAACATGAAACCGCTAATATATGCTCTTATTATAATTATGATTGTTGATGCCTTTTTGTTGGCATTTTTCATCATTCGTACTGTTCAAAAAAAGAGATTGAAGAAAAATAAAAGTGTAGAGAATGAACCAAAGCGAGCAGTTAATAAAGCTGAAAATGTAGAAAATAAAAATATAGCAAAGCTAAACAAAACGGCTAAGAAGAATAAGTTAACAAAACATAGTTCATTTGGTAAAATTAAAGTTAATGAAGAGGCTCTTAAACAAATCTTTGCGGGGTATGATAAAGACGAAGAGAAAAAGGAAGAGAATGACAAATTAGAATCGGAAGCAAAGCCTCAACCAAAACAAGAAGAAGAGAAACATCTTGATGCTGTTTTTGAGGACTTTAAGATTGAAGAGAAAGTAGAAGAAGAAAAGAAGGAACCAACAAGATTTCGTTCACCTTTTCATAGCATGATGAATGAGCGAAGGGCTGCTGCACTGCCAAAAGAGGAAATTAAAGATGATGAGAATGACGAAGAGGATGATGACTTTGATACAAGCGACATCGAACAAGCATATCAAGATTTTCTTATGAGGAAAAAACAAGAATATTTAAAAAAATATGAAGATGAACTTAATGAAGAAGATGATGAGGATGTTGTTAATAACGATGAAAAATTGAAAAAGTACACTTTAAATAACTTCAAAGATGATTACTTTAATAAACACAAGGACATTTCAGAAATAGTAGATAAACTTTCTGATGAAGATAAAAATAAAATACTATCTATATTACTTAGCAAAAATACAATTGAGGAAAGTGATTTTAATAGTTAATTCTATTTAATAAATGTTATTTTATCACTTCCAAGTTAAACTGTTTATATGTCGAAATGCCTTTTAATAGCACATAATAAAATTTTTTCATATTAAATACTTGACATAAAAATTTATTTTTAGTATCCTAAATTTAGGATAAGGAGGGTATATGAAAAAATTTTTAACATCACTCGCTTGCCTATCTTTTGTGCTTGTGGGTGGAATTTCACTTGCATCTTGTGGTGGAGATAAGAGCATTGTGGACACTTCGGGTAGCTACAAAGATGCGACAGCAGAAGAATTTGCAGAGGCTACTAGTGGCTACTCTGCAACAACAAAAGGTTATAAGTTCAGAATTTCTATTGATGCTGAGATTGGTGAAGATGTTGATATAACAGGGGAAGGACTTGAAGAAGGCAAGGCAAGGTTTGATTTTAATGGACTTATAGATTATGAAGGTAATGTTTTTTTTGAAGGTGATGCGTATTTCAAAGGCACATTGCAAGGGCTTGAAGTCAAGTATGATGCTGACGGCAGTGTCTATTATGACAATGAAACAGGAACAACATATCGCGATTTAAATGGAAAGAAAGAAAAATACACAGGTTCTTCGGACTCTTCCATTTTCGAAAATATGTTTGAGGATTTTGGTGGCGCTGTTGATTCTGAGGGGATTGTCGAACAATACTTCTCTAATTCAAATGGTACATATCAAATTGCAACTTCTGACACATACACAAAGATACGATTTGATGTTTCAGAAACTGCCGAGGGGTCGGAAGATATAGCAGAGGGGACTTTCTATCTTATCTTAGATGCTGAAAAGAATTTTGAAGGTTTTAGAATGGAGGCAAATCTTTATGGAATGAGCCAAATAATTGAATTCGTTGCCACCGAAAGCGTTGTCGAATTTCCTTCTGATTTAGATAGCTATGCTCTGGTCATATAAGTTTTATTGTTCCGTCTATAAAAATTTTTGTAAGATACTTAAACTTAGTATAATGAAAAAGTTGATTATGCAATTTATTATTATGAAAGCGTATGACAATCATACGCTTTTTATATTCTTTTTAAAAAACATCTTTCATATATTATTATGGAATGTTTAATTTTTTTGGAGAGGTAAAAAAGCATACAGGTGTCAAAGTTGATGAATTTCACATCATCAATATATCTAATAAGCTCCTATATGTGGAAGGACACAAGGGATTAGTGATACTTTCTGAGGAGCTTGTCGCTTTCAAGGTTAAAAATGGCAGAATAGAAGTAGAGGGGAGAGGACTATATCTAAAAGAGCTTACTGAGAACACCCTTAAAATTTCAGGCGATATAAAAAGGGTGGAAAGTTTTTGAAAAACGGCGTACAATTTAAAATAAAAGGACTTAATCAAGAAAAAAATTTAAACATTCTAGCAAAAAAATTTCCTATTTAT
>DVLK01000052.1 GCA_018715545.1 Candidatus Caccovivens faecavium
AGCGGAAATAAGAAATAAAAAAGAAAAAATAAAAGTTGTGGATTGTTTTATATAAAATTACGCTTATACTTGTCATTCTGAGCAAGAATACGTAGTATTCGCCGTCGAAGAATCTCATAAATTCAGCCGATTTTTTTATTAGATCCTTCGACTACGCTCAGGATGACATGGAATGACACAAACATTGCCCGCCTCTTTTGTTATGTTAAACCAGCATTTACAAATTATTTAAAATGCTTTGAAGTAGCGCTTGGTCAGAAAGTAATTTCCCTGCACCCATAATTGTGACATAATCTGTGTCATCGGAAATAGAAACAGGATATTTTAAGTTCATTTTGAAGTAATTGTCAAGCCCTTGCAATTTTGCACAGCCTCCGCATACCAAAATCTTATTGTTTATAATATCTGTTACAACCTCAGGAGGAAGCGCATTTATTGTGGTGTCAATCGCACGCAAAATCTCACTATAAAATGGCTCAATAGCATTTTTAAGTTCCATGGAATGAATAACCACCGACTTTGGCGACTTAGATTTTAAGTCGACACCTGTCACCTCCATATTAAGAGTGTCATTGTCATATAAACTTCCTACATCATTTTTAAGCGTTTCCGCAGTTGGAAGCCCGATGACAAGCTCATCCTTGAAGGCAAGGTAATTGACAATAGACGCGTCAATAGATTTTCCACCAACAGAAAGTGTTGCCCCCTTTAAAATGTTGGACATATTTACAACTGCGACATCGGTGTATGTTCCGCCGATGTTTACCACCATATTGACAGTTGAACCGTCAATCTTGCGCCCTTCCCCAATCAAAGAACATAGAACGGCAGGAATAATCTCCACCTGTCCCATGTTTACCGCTTCACAAACGCGGAGAATGTTGTCCTTTTCTCTTGCAGTTATTCCACATGGACAAAGGAAAAGCACATTATCTTCAAACTGTTTAAAGCCCACCTTAGATAGAAGATGTTTCAAAAGTACCACGCTATATTCAAAGTTTGAATGCTCGCCATAAACGCAAGGCGTGAATATTTCAATATTCTCCTTTGTCTTTCCAATAAGCTTCTTGGCATCTTGCCCAAGGGCTATCACTTTGTAGCCCTCTTCTGTTGGCTCTGCACCAACAAGAGTTGGCTCTTTCAAAGCTAAACCTTGTCCCTTGACATATATATTTGTGTAACCTCCGCCCATTTCAATAGCAAACTTATATTTTTTCATAATTCCCTCCTTAAACTACAAACTCTGTTTTAATAACGGTATTTGTCGATAAATCTATGGAAGTCAAAGTGAAAGTTGTTCCCTCAGCAAGAGAGTAAAGCGTGTTATAAAGTTCGTAACGCGTTACCACGCTTTCTGAATAACCATTATAGCTTATGCTTGTTATTAGATTGTTTTTTGAAAGAACACTATCATTTAACACAAAATCTTCGGTTAGATATATTCCCTCATGTCCAAGGTAATGGTTCATAATGCCATCATCAAGCATCATCCAGCTCCCATCGTAAAAAATTTGGTCATTCAGCTCATATAACATATAAATGGAAAGTTCCTGCATATCAAAGCCAGCAATATCTATGTCTAAGTTTTCTCCATTCTTTACCTTTTTTACTATCGAACTAACTTCGGCAGTTGATACCGCATAATAATCCGCATCTGCCACACTATCTTCATTTAGAGCATAAGCATATGTTAGTCCAACAAGCCTACCAGTCTTATCAAACAGCGCCCCTTGTGAAGTACTTTCATAGTTTTTTACAGTAAAGGTAATGCTGTCTAAACAAATAAAATCTACAACTTCAAGCTCATCGTAAAGAGTAGTCACATAACCACTGCTATAATCAACACCTGACACATTTGTGATATTCCCTTCTTCAAAAGGACTACCTATTGCAAGATACTCTCTGCCAAAAATAGAAGAACGAAGGTCACCAGTTTTTACATAAGGCAAATTTAAATTCTTACTTTCATCAAAATAATCAGAAATTTTCAAAATGGTAAGATTTAAAACATCATTTGAAAAGACTATCTCTCCACTATACATCCCGCCACTATTATGGTAAAGCGTAATTTTTTCATCATTGTAGTTCTCAAAATTGTGATTACATGTGAGAACATAGCCATTTTTATCAATATTTACTCCTTCAAAATCCTCTTCACCATAACTCACCTCATAAGTGGCATCAAGATACATCTCTCCTATCTCCTTGTCACCCATCAAATTCCAAGTAGAAAGTTTTGAAGTTATGTCATTAGGTGTTGCAAAATAAAAATAAAGAGCAACAGAAAAATAACATAGCACGATGCTAAGAAGCACCATGCCTATTATCACAAATATTCTTTTTGCTCCACTATTTTCTGCCATTTTCCCTCTTAGATTATTTGTAAACTCTTTTTAAAGGTCTTTTTAAAGTCATCGGCAAGTTTCATGCTTTGCATTATTTCAAAGGCAGGGTCACTTTTGACCACTGTTTTCATTATGATAGAATCTCCTAATATGTCACAAATGATGTCTTGAATGACACCTTTTCTTGAAGCGTTTAAGTTGACAGCAAGTTTAACAAGCACGCCAAGTTTTCTTATCGCATCGACATCTTCGTCAGAGAGTACCTCTTTATACTTCATAATTTCAGGAAGATTGAAATTATCTAAATTTTGACACTGACAAGCGAAACTTGCAATCAAAATATCTTTCTGAGAAGCGCCAACTATACCTGAATTTAGTATCGCATAAAAGCCATGTTTTTCATAGTTTTTATAATCAATAAACTTTCCAGCATCAAACATATATGAGGCTATTTTAAGCGGTTTTACATAGTTTCTTGGAAGCTTATGCACCACTTTCAATTGTTTAAAAAGAAGAATAGCCATATTATAAACATTATAATTTATTGCCAAGCCTTCCTTTTTGAACTCATAATAGTTATCTAAGCTATTAAGCACTAAATCGCTATATTTCTCTGTCGGTGAACCTACTAAATTCTCTAAAACTTTGCCTTCCATCTTATCAGCATCAGTGACTGCAAGCTCTTGTGCTCCGAAGAAATCAAAAATAGCACTTATGATTGCAAGCCCACCTTGAAGGCTATCACTTCCTTCAAAGGAAAGCCCCTTAATTTTCTTTACTTTCTCAACATCAAGTTCCTTTGAGAAGTTGATAACCTTATCTACACCATCACTTGTCAAGATGTAGTTGTTGTCAATATCAATAGGGTATCTTAGAAGTTTTTTGCTGATTTTTGCAATATCAATAAATGGCACCCCTGCGCCGACAAGTCCCTCTTCCTCAAAGTTTACAACAAATGGGCAGTTTTTGATTTCTTTTTTAAAAAAGTTTACCATATCATCAAATTTAGAGTATTTTTCGGACAAATTGATATAGCCGTATGGCACAACAAAAGAGTCTGTGACATTGCGCCTATTGTATTTTAAAATAAAGGTTGTATAACCAGCAATATAAACGCATGTACCTTTTGAAAGGTCAATTTTACTGTTTACTGCTTGATATATATCTCGAATAACCTCATCATTATTGGTAAGAGTGAAATTCATGCCAGTGTGAGTGTAAATTTCGTCCAAAAGTCCACGATAATTTCGCGCTTTTACGATGATGTTCGATGCAAAAGCAATCATCTTTGAAACATTGTAAGTTTCAATCGTATAGCGATAAATGTTTAATATCTTTAATATATCTGTTCTGGACTTAGGAGAAAAAAGGCAATCCTTTGTGATATCATTCGTCAAATCATATTGATTGATAACATCTTCAAGCACGCGGTAACGCCCTTGCCTACTCTGCACAATTTTAAGTTCCAATTTCCTTTCGGTAAGTTCAATAAAAGCGATGTTTTCCATAATTACCTCTTTATATTAGTCAAGTTTAATGGCACTGACAGGACAGCTAGCTTCGCACGCTCCGCAATGAATACACTTTGCCTTGTCAATCACAGCTTTGCCATCACTATCAAAACTTATTGCTCCAACAGGACAAATTGCAACGCAAGTTCCGCATCCAATACATTTTTCTTTATTAACCATATTTTGCCTCCGTATAAATCTTCTAGATAAATATAGCATAAAAAAGAGATTTTGTCCACTATTTTTTTGCAATAAGGCTTAAAATATTTGAAATGGAAGTGGTATTTAATATTGTGTAAAGAAAAAAATCTTATAAATATAAATTGTTAGATGTTATTTTATGAATTACTTTTATTTTTTACCGTTTTATCTTTCTTTGCCTTATTCTTATCTTTTTTGAACACCTTGACAATTTCAATAATAGCAAGCACACACAAAAAGACGCCGAAAACAATTTTCAGCACCTTTGAAGGCAAAATCGTCATACAAAAGGCACCGAAAACAGAGAAAATCATGCCAGAGATTATTATGTAACCAATGTGCTTAGTGACAATAAAGCCATTTTTATAATGTATAAACATGGAAAACAGTGCCATGACGAGAAAACTTAATAAGTTTATGCCTTGGCTTAATTTTTGGTCGAAATTTAAAAATATGGTGAGTATCGGAATTAAAAGCGTTCCCCCTCCCATACCTAACCCGCCAAACACGCCCGAGATTATGCCTGCAAGCACATATAAAAAATATATCATATTTGCCTCCTTTTAATGAATAGAAAAGTTTATCTTCCCTTGTCAACATATTATCAAACCACTTATCACTCGCTTGTTAGCTTTGCTTACAAACGAAATCGCATTCGCTTTGCTCATTGACGATTTGTTGCTACTTTAAGTGGTTCTGATTAATAATTAGATAATCTACAACGACATGCTTACGCTATCTCAAATCAATTTTTGATTTTGCGAAGCGTAGAACTGAGTTCGGCGAGCATAAATCAAAAATCACACTCAGGGAAGAGGACTGGGAAGAGAAACCAACGAAGTAGCCGTTAGGGAAGATATTTCTTCCCGTGTCGGCGTTAAGCGCAGTTGGTGTCTGTCCCAGTTATATTATTAGTCTCACCCCTCCCGCAAGCATAATAAGCGCAAAAATCACTCTTAGTGCCTTTGGTGGTAACAGTTTTAAGGCAAATGAGCCTAATATTCCTCCCACCACAACTCCTAATCCAACAGTAACAAGAGGTAATGTTTCTAGTGTTCCAGAAAGAAGATAGATTATTGCACTTATAAAAGAAATAGGAAAAATTATGACGATTGCTGTCGCATGAGAATATTTACTACCTAAATGAAGCACATTTTCAAGAAGAGGAACGCATATCATGCCACCGCCTCCACCAAAAAAGCCATTCAAAAAACCGATAATCGCCCCGCAAAGTAGTAGCACGCACACTTCTTTCGCCGACAACTTGTCCTCTTTTTCTCTCTCCAAATTCTTACTTGTTTCCAGAAATTTCGACATCATATTTATATTATTGATATTTTTTAAAAAAATATTTGATTTTATAAGATAAATGTATTATAATATGGTAGTTAATCTATTTTTACAGGTGGTGTATGAAAAAACTAAAAGTATTCAATTTGAAATTTTGCTTAATTATTTTGGCATTACTCATGCCTATTGCAGTAACTGGTATTGTTGCATCCTTTTTTAAAGATTATGCGCTTGGAGAAACTGGTTACTTAAAAGAATATGTCGAAGAGGTCAGTGTTACAAATAACAACTTCAATAGTAGCACAATAAATTCCATTAGCGAAAGTCCGTCTGGTTGGTCAAAGATTTTAAATAATTCAGGTTCAACCGCTGGAATTATCAATGTTGGCTCTAACTTTGAAAATTATAAAAACTCAACATATCGTCTATCAGTAAATCCGGGTAAAAAATCTAGCGACAATCAAATTTTGATGATAAACAGTAAAACAAACATCAACAACAAAAATGTTGCAAGAGAGGGCTTTGAGTCCAACACTATTTCACTTGACGCTAATTCTTTTTATTCTTTTAAGGTAAGCTATAAAAGCGATACCAATTATGAAGAAGATAAAAACTACGTTTATAGAGGAGAAATTGAAAATAGTGTCAATGTTACCTCAGATAGATATAGAGCAGTTGAATTTGGCGATGACAGCTATGTTCAAATAACATATTTAGGTTCAACCTTTTATGTAAACAAAAACTTAACAAGTGCTGGAACGCTCCAAAATGCTTATACAACTAACAAATCTTTTTATGTAGATAGCTCTTATATTGGCTATAACTATAAAGAAAGCGAAGAAAGTGAAAATATCACAATTTATTCTAAAATAGAGGATGTAGAGTCCATAACAATTTTAGACGGCACAACTCTTTATGATGATGACAACGGCGATGGCAATACGATAACACAAGAAGGAGATGTCACCCTTAGTATTGAAGATGTAGAATTTAATGACGGCGATTACCTATTTGTTAACATTGGTGGTAGAGAAAGTTATGTTAGAAAAAGTGATGTAAACTTCACCTTTAATGCAGGAACTGAATATTTTAATTCTACCATTAGCTTTACCCCTAATACATCCAATCAAAACTCAGGGACCTTCTCGGTAAACCAAGGAACATCGTATTACTCACAAAACACAATATATAACAGCCTTGACGAATATGGCGTTGGTTCAATTTACCTAAAAGGACTTGTAGACGAGAATGGCGAAGAAATTGAGCTTAAATACGAAAAAGTAACCTCAACAGAATGGACAACTTTCTACTTCTTCATAGTCACAGGAGATAGCGCTCAGGAAGTGTCACTTGAACTATGGCTTGGAGGAGAAGATGCTAGTAGCACAGGTGTTGTATATTTTGACGAAGTACTTGTAAACAAATATAGTGAAAATCTCTTCTATAAGACATACCAAGACTATAAAGACAAATTTTACAATCAAACTAATAAAGTTGATGGAACTACCACACAAGTTTTGACCTCGCAATTTTTAACATTAGCAAAGGACAACTCTATTTCAATAAACGCCAACCTAGACTTTGAAGATGATTTTGGTAGCAATGGACTTGGTGGATGGACAAAACAAGGCGAAGGAAATGCAAGAATACTCTCCCTTGATGCACTTGAAGGCTTTGAATCAACAACAGGCTATGACTTTGTAGGTTCAAATTTAGGTGTGGATGTCGTAATTGATGATGACGGCAACATTGAAATTAAAAACAATAGACAGGCAATGGCACTTTGGGCAAACAACAACTATGTTGAAGTTAAATCAAAAGATATCGAAATTAAAACTCATAAAATCTATAAAGTCACAGCTTCTTATAAGATTTCTGAAATAACTGGAACAGCATATCTAAAAATTCAAGAAAATGAAAATATTTATAAAGAAATTCCACTTTTAAACGAAAGTAACTACACCCTTGCAAGTGGAAGCACAAATGCAACAACAAATGTAGATAACAATTTCACAAACGATTATGGCACATTGACTATCTATATTAAAGGTTCAGAACTTTATAACTCATCTGTCAATATTGTGCTAGCCCTTGGTTCTAGCGATTCAGTTGCAACTGGTTGCGTGGTATTTGATGATGTAAAAGTTGAAGAAGTTGGTTACTCAGAACTAGCTACCGCCCAAGAAGACAGTGCATCAGTTGTAACAATAAATGAAAACACTGCGGAGCAGTCTATTGCCAATGGTAACTTTAATGCTACTCAGGATGAAGACGGAAATTATCCACTTACCCCTAGCGATTGGACAATTGAAAGTGGTGACGGACTAAACTTCGGTGGTGTCATCAACACAAAGGAAAGCGAATATAATTCATATGTTGACCTATATAGAGAAAACATAGACTTAGGAAATGAAAATAAATATTTATGGGCAGTAGTTGGAAATCCACTTGCTCCTAACAATTCAAACGAATATTACAACAACATTTTAATGCTAAACAATCATTCAGCTAACTATCAAAGCTTGACAAGTCCAACTTTCACACTTGAAGCTAATTCTTACTATAATCTAACATTTAACTACAAGACACTTTCCACAAATGTAAATAAGCTAGCAAGCTTTAATATAGGAATCTATAACGAAGATGGCGTGCTTCTATTTGAAGAAGAAAATGTAACAAGCGATAGATGGCAGACTTATGAAATATACTTTGAAACTTTCACAGGTTCAGAAAATGTATATGTTAAAATCGACTTTGGAACAAGTGAAAACTTGATGTCTGGATACGCATATTTTGATAACTTTGAATTGAATTCTATGGAAGCTAGTGCCTATGACGAAATTCGAGATACAAATAAAAATATTGTAGATATGACCGACTTCTATATGCACCTCCCGACAAACAATGTGACTGACGAATTAAGAGATTTCTCTTCTGGCGCATATACAACCTCTGGCTATGATGATGAAAAAGAAGGTGGAATTGTAAACGCATCTTACTTTGATGACAATTCTACATTTAGAATAGATACAGAGGAAGAAGATAAACGCGTATTTGTTCTTCAAACAAAATCTAACACAACTTACACAATTGACAGTATATTTAAGTTTGATTTGACAAGCGGTAACTATTATACTCTTACCTTTAAACTTAAAACAAATTTTGCATATCTTAGCTCAAAAGAGGACATTGACCTTGACGAACACGACTATGGCGGAATTGTAGGATTGTCTGGATTTGATTACATGACCAACCTCGTTTCAAATGACGAATATGCAGAATACACACTTCATATCCATGCAACTGAGGATACCTCTTCAACCTTACACCTTGGACTTCAAAGTGATGACTTCTACACAACAGGAACTATGGTACTTTACGACCTTAGCTTCACAGAAATAGCTTCCGATGAAGATAATGCTAGCGAAGCATATGATAACGCAGTTAGTGCAATGGAAGATAAGAATTACGATATCAACACTGACCGCACCTTTGCAACATCAACAGAAGCTACGGACGATAGTTCTGACACAGATACTGACAATGGTGAAGATGCAGAAACAACAGAAAATAATGATAACTTCACATGGCTTCTTCTAATCGCCTCCCTCATCACAGGACTTGCCATAGTAATTGCTATTGTTGGCTACTTCATGAGAAAGGTTAAGATTAAGAAGATTGAAACAAAACGCAAAGAAACTTATGACAGAAAGGGTACAATCCACAGAGATGTTATAAGAAAAGAAGCGGAAGAAGAAAGAAATAAAGAGATAAGCGAACTTGAAGCAAATATTCAAAAATTTGAAAATGAACTTAATTCTCTTGAAAAAGAACATAAAGAAAAGGTTGTTAAACTCAGAAAAGAAGATAAATCTGAAATATCTAAGACAACTGAAAAAGAATTTAAACTCTTCGCTCAAAAACGCTCAATCATAAGCGAAAAGATTGACATTCTTAAACATCAACTCGAAAACATCAAGTCGCCTGAACATCTGTTAACGCTTGAAAGAAAGAAGTATCTTGAAGCAGAAAACAAACAAAAGGCTCTTAAAAAAGAAGCAAAAGACAAAGACAAAAAGACAAAAAAAGATGTTGATGAAAAAAACAAAAAAGATTAGCGTAAAAAAAGAATTTCCAAATAAGGAAATTCTTTTTTTCATAATCAATCCATATTTTTTAATTTTTACCAACAGGATATTTTGTTCTTTATTTTGTTTCTTCACTTAAAAACAAATAGTTTTTCCTCTCTTTTCGTTCTTCAACTTCTTCTATCATCCTAAAATAATCATGGAGATGCAGTTTTTAGTGCCGTCATTCTAAGCTTATAGAAGGATCTAAGAAAATGCAATTAATCGCAAAAACAGGCATTGCCTGTTTTGACATAAAAAAAGCACATTGAATGTGCTTTTTTGTTAGCAGTCAATAAGACGCCAAATCGACCCGTTGACAATCATAAGAACTAGGTCAACCAACCAGATGATATTCCAGCCCAGAAGAATTCTAACGATTGCAGCAACAATCTTACCCTCAGCAATTCTTGTTACAAAACCCAAAATGAAGGCTGTAACAGGAATGATTGCAAGGATGATACTTAGAACTCTATTCCAACCAAAATAATCCTTTCCGTGTTTTGCCATATTGCCCTCCCTTACTTATATAATACTACATTTAGACAAAATAATCTAGCAATTTAATAAAATAATTAAAATTTTTATTTAATTTTCATATTAGTAAATTTATAACTTATTTTTTACTTGTTTTCGCTAGTTTCACTATCTTTCTTAACTAGAACCATTATGATAAGCACTGCATAAACAATAATTTCAGCAATCGCAACTATTCCCATGATTATAGAATAGATGTCGTATGCTGTTGAACTATAATACCCGCCAAAAAAGCCACCAAAATGATTATAGATTAAAAACACAGCGTTTATTGCAGTAAAAATTAAGGTAAGTATAAGTGTCAATTTGGCTGTCTTTTTTAGCTCTTCACTGTCACTCTTTATAAAAACATATCCTCCGACAATGGCAAAAGCTATAAAACTTAAATAGCCACTCAAAAGAATAAAAACCTTTTTTAATTTTTCGTTCATAATATCTCCTTTAATTCATTTTAATAATTATGCATCTTTTTTAAATTTTGCCATTAATGTTAAAACTAAATTACTTTATTCAATTAAAAAATGTTTTTTAAAGTTATAGTTTTAAGTTTTGTCACTTGATCAAAGGTGCTCATAACACCCTCTGTTCCAATACCTGAGTTTTTGTAGCCACCAAATGGAATTTCAAAGCTCCTATGGAAACTTGCCCCATTAATAACAGCACCACCCGCTTGCATATTGCTTGCAACATAGAATGCCTTTTTCATATCGCATGTAAACACACAGCTACCTAAGCCGTAGTTTGAAGAATTAGCTATCTCAATTGCTTCTTCCATACTATCACATGGAATTATGCTGACAACAGGTGCAAATATCTCCTCATCCTTTGCTACATCTGCCGTTTTTGGAATGTCTGTAATAATTGTTGGCTCAAAGAACGCGCCCTCGTGTTTTCCACCATAAATTATTCTTCCACCCTGCGCTACAACATTTTCAACCTGACGAACTGCCTTTTCACAAGCAGATTTCGTCACAAGCACACCTATTTCGCTCTTTTTGTCCATAGGATTTGTCACAACAAGTTTTGATAGACGCACTTTCAACTTGTCCTCAAATTCTTTTAACACACTTCTTTCAACAATGAAGCGTTTACTTGCACAACATACTTGCCCAGTGTTATACATTCTACCCCAAACAGTTTCCTCCACAGCAAGGTCAATATCTGCATCATCAAGCACAATAAATGCATCGTTACCGCCAAGCTCCAACGCCACATGTGCTAGATGTTCTGCTCCATTTAAATAAGTTATCTTACCTACTTTTGTCGAGCCTGTAAAGGTTATTCCATGCACATCCTTATTTGATGTGAGGGCATTTCCAACCTTTTCTCCTTCACCCGTCAAAACTTGCACAACTCCCTTAGGAAGCCCTGCATCATGCATAAGTTTAACGAGTTTTATAAGCACACTTGGATTTTGATGTGGAGGTTTCACAATCACAGTGTTGCCTGCAAGTATTGCTGGTGCCACTTTTTGATCAAACAAATCACATGGAAAATTAAATGGAATGATAGCCACCATAACTCCAAGAGGTTCTCTCACTGTGAATTGCAAAGTTCTCTCCTGCCCTGCCTCAGTTCCTGCTGGAATAACATTGCCATAAAGGTGTTTAGCCTTTTCCATAAAAGCAGGAAAAGCTATGAAGATATTGTCAATTTCAGCATAAGCCTGAGTGATAGGCTTCCCCGTTTCCTTTGAAAGAGTTTTTGCCAAATCATCGCGATTAACCTTTACTAATTCTAAAAATTTATTTAAAATTTCCACTTTTTGATGCACAGGAACTTTTGCCCAAGTAACACCCGCTTTTTTCGCATATTCAACTGCGCGATCAGCGTCCTTTTTGGTACAATTTGGAACTTTATCAATCACTTTCCCTGTATAAGGATTGATAATGTCCATAGTTGACTTATCGCTAGCGTCAACAAACTTTCCATTTATGATACACTGCATTTTAGCCTCCTTTTACTTTGTGATTGCTGTAAATGAGAGCATAAGTCCACCTGTTGTGTTTCTGCCGTCATCCACATAGCCGTATTCACCAAATGTAAATTCCATGATAAATGGCGCTCCATTTGTATTTTTCTTTATTTCTTCATAAACTTCATTAATTCTAGCATCAATTCCAGCGCGCCTGCCACCACAATGAACAAGATGGTAACATACCACTGGCTTAGTCAATCTTTCATTCAATTTTTTAAGCGTTTCCCCGACAGAAGAGATTAGTTCGTCAACAGTTGCTTCCATACGAATTACAGTTGTTCCTGTTGATAAGTTTGCTCCGATGTTCATTGAATAATCCTCATTCGCAAACATTGGGTGACGAATGGCAACAAGGTCACCAAGTCTATCTTTAACCCCAAGTGGACTTGTGATAGTGGCAGATAGGAGCTTGTCGCCCATAAGTTCACTAGGTTTCATATTTCTCCACTTAGCATATTTTTTTACCGCAGGAGCACCATCTATTGTAACAAGTTGTCTAGTGCCTTCCACCTTAGTGATAATTCCCATATCACTAGTTTCTCTGTATGCACCAGTGAATTCATTTACAAAGCCACCTTTCATATAAAACAATGCAACAGCAACGCCTTCATTCGTAACTTTGTTGTCAAGATATAAACTCCAATTGCCTGAAATTGTGTTGTCAGCAGCAGAACCGCCAAAAAGAGGCACTCTTCCTATGACACGATTAGCGCCTTTTAAGAAGAACTCTTCTTCTGTCGGGCTTGCTGTCATATACATAACATCTGGTTCATCATTATATGGCATCTTTGTCATAGCACGAGCATGCTTAGTTGCACTTTCGCCAGCATCGCGTGCACTTTGATAAGCCTTTCTATCTGCAAATCCAACACCAACAACCATGTTAGGATCGCATAGCACCATAATGCCAACAAATGGCTTATCGCCACCTATGTAACCCTCAGGCATAATAACGCCCGTAAAACTTGTGTTGCCGATAACGGGGCAATCATAGATTTCTTTTAGCCCTCGGACAACATCCTTTATTTTATAGTCACAACTCATGTAAGCAAAAACTAATTTGGCATTTGCATTTTTGCCTGCCATTCTGCCAGCCTCCAAACCTGCGAGGTAGCCATTTTTGTTTGTACTAAAACCAGTTAACGCTTTCATATTTCCTCCTTTTTAACCTTACACATATTATAAAATTTTTAGCAAAAATTGTCATGCGTTTTGATATAATTTTTTCATTTTTTAAAAAATTGATTCTTAGATGTATTATAATTTAAATTGTAGTTTTTAATGAAGAAATGAATAAAAACATAAAAAATGCAGTAAAAATTAAAAAAAGTGAATAAAAATTCACTTTTTTTATGTTTTTTTCTCTATTTTTTAAAAAATTAACTTTCTTAAAAAGTTTCTATATAGCCGTTTGAATATGTGAATGTAATCACTCCCTCGGCAGAAATTGTTGCTAAAATTTTTTCGCGAACATTGTTTTGAACATAATCGATTACAAATGTGTCATCGTTATCGCGCTTATACATTTTATAAACTCCCTCTTTGAGCGTTCCATTATCTTTAAATTGTAACTCAAACTCTGTGCGATTTCTTTCTCGCTCCATTTCCACTTCTGTTTTGCTGACTATGTCACCGTTCTTAACTATTGTGTACTCATATTCAACCTCATCGTTTTCCACACTTTGTTCAACAATGATATAGTTTTCTCTATTAGTTCTTGAATATGTTGTAAACTCTATGGAAGCTTCTTCTTCGTTTCCTTCCTGCTCAAATTCGCGTTCGCCGTGCACCTCATATTCTTCATCACCAAACACTAAAACTCCATCAAGAGTGGAAGAAACTTCAAGTTCCAACTCCCCGTCATCAATCTCTTCTTCTGTTTCTTTGTTTATTTCGTTGTAATACATCTTATATTCCACAATTTTTCCGCCCACGCTAGGAACAGAAATTGTCATACAAAAAGTATAAACGCCTGAATACTTATCATCAGTCGGAGTGTTTACAACCTCCTGAGTAAGCCCGTTTCCTATAAGCATACCATTGAACATTTCAAGATAACTTTTAACACCTTGAACATCCTCGTCAGTAAAGCAACTTGGTCTTGTCGTTTCGTTTTGAGCACCAACCTCAGCATCCAAATCGTCAAGATACATAACCGACGAAACAGCGCTCATAGCATAGACATCTTTTGCCACCACATCAACATCGCTAGACTTTCCTCCGCAACCAGCAAGCCCTAAGCCAAGTGGCAAACAAAGCGCACCGATAGCAAGAGTTGTAAATATTTTCTTTTTCATAATACCTCCCTTGCATGCATTATCTCATAAAAAATTGTTTGTGTCAATCAAAATTATAATAAAAATATTATCATTTTTTCTAAAAAACAGCATTTTTTTGAATTTTTTATTGTTTTTTTGCTCTTTTTGTTGTGATTTTGTGAACAATATTAAACCTACAAAAAAATAAACCTATCAAATTCGACAGGCTTATTTTAAAAAATCAAAATTTTTATCTTAGTTTTTAAGTTCAATTTTCATAAAGTTTTTCTTGCCCTTTTTAAGAAGACATATTCCGCCTTTAAAATCTTTCTCTTCAATAAGATATGCAAAATCTTTAACCACTTCGCCATTCACAGATATCGCCCCTTGCTGACACATTCTTCTACCTTCTGATTTTGTTGGAACAAGCTTTGAGTTAAATAAGAGGTCATTTAAAAGAATAGGTGTGCTTTCAAGAACAAAAGTTGGAGCATTGTCTAAGCTTCCCTCTCCACTAAATAAAGCTCGTGATGCCTCCTCGGCAATTTTTGCATCCTCTTCACCGCGAACAAATTTTGTAAGTTCATACGCAAGTCGTTTTTTTGCATTGACAATATCGGTCTTCACCATTTCATTAATTTCTTTCATCGGAATATCTGTGAAAAGAGCAAACATCATACTAACGCAAGCATCGGGTGTTTGATAGATGCCTTGATAAAAATCATAAGCAGAAATTTTGTCTTTGTCTATCCAAATAGCACCCTTTTCAGTTTTCCCCATCTTCTTGCCTTCTGGCGTCAAAAGAAGCGGATTGGTTGCCCCTACAATATTGACATTAGTGCCGTTTTCATAGTTCAACTTTCTTGCAAGCTCAACTCCCGCAACGATATTACCCCATTGGTCAGCACCGCCCCATTCAAGCACACAGTTATGAGTCTTATTAAGATGAATAAAATCGTATGCCTGCATCGGCATATAACCAAGTTCAAAAAGAGTGAGTCCTCCTTCCTTTATGCGATTTGCGTAAATCTCATTAGCCAACATCTTGTTGACATTAAAGTGCCTGCCGATATCGCGCATAAAGTCGATGTAACTAAGATTTTCAAACCAATCTTTATTATTGACAATTACCGCTTTGTTTTCGCCCTCAAAATCAAGGAAGACCTTTAAACTGTTTTTTATCTTTTCTATATTGTCATCAATCGTCTTTTTGTCCATAACCTTACGCATTTCGCTTCTGCCTGTTGGGTCGCCGATTGTGGCAGTTGCCCCTCCCATAAGAAGCACCACTTTGTGTCCTGCCTGCTGAAACCTACGCATGATGCAATACGGCACACAATGACCTATATGCAAACTCGATGCCGTCGGGTCAGTTCCTTCATAAAGCGCGATAGGCTTGCCACTTTCAAGCAGTTTTTTAAGCGCTTCTTCATCAGTGCATTGATAAAGAAGTCCACGCTCCTTTAATGTGTTGTATAAATTTGTGTCAACTTTTTTCATATTTTCTCCTATAAATTTATCCAATACCTTCGGCACAACGCACCAGTAACTTTGCTTACTGCAGTTCTTTCAAATTTTCCGCCATTCTTTTCAATATTTTTTGCGCTTGCAATATTTTCGTCTCTGCAAGTTATCAAAACCTTTTTCATTCCTATTTTTTTACATTCTTCAAGTGAAAATTTTAAAATTATATCTCCGTACCCCTTTCTTCTTTCGCTCGGTCTTATTCCAAGTCCAATATTTCCACCAGTCAGAATATTGGTTTCGGTCAACTCTTTTCTTATAATTGCCATACCAACAAGTTTGCTATCTGTTTTTCGAATTAGAAGATATTGATTTATATTTGGTTCATTTTCTTTCTTCAATTCTAAATTTCTATAAAAATCTTGATAGTTTTTAAAATTTTCTAAATTTTTTGTGCCTTTAATTACAAAATCGGTTTGCAAAAATTCATTTCTATAATCCATAACTATTTTTTCATCATATAAAGTAACCGGTCTAAAAATAAACTCTTGCATATCGACTCCTGCTATTTTTTTGATAAATAGTGATTTTTTATTTCTTACTCAAAGCCACTGCAACGGCTAGCGAAACGGTTGCTCCAACCATAGGATTGTTGCCCATACCGATAAAGCCCATCATGGCAACATGAGCAGGCACTGAAGAACTGCCCGCAAATTGAGCGTCACTGTGCATTCTGCCGATAGTGTCAGTCATACCATAGCTAGCTGGACCACAACGCATATTGTCTGGATGCAAAGTTCTTCCTGTACCTCCACCAGAGGCAACTGAGAAATACTTTTTACCATTCTCCACACACCACTTTTTGTAAGTGCCAGCAACTGGATGTTGGAAACGAAGAGGATTAGTAGAATTTCCAGTAATTGACACATCAACGCCCTCATGTTGCATGATAGCCACGCCCTCAGAAACATCGTAAGCGCCATAAATTTTAACATCACCGCGCTCACCGCTTGAAAATCTTTTCTCTCCTAAGATTTTAAGAGTTTGGCTCTCTCTATCAAAAATCGTATTCACATATGTGAAGCCGTTGACACGAGCGATGATGTATGCTGCATCCTTACCAAGTCCATTTAAAATGATTTTAAGAGGTGTCTTTCTAATCTTGTTTGCCGTACGAGCAATTCCCATAGCGCCCTCTGCCGCAGCAAAACTCTCATGTCCTGCAAGGAAACAGAAACATTTTGTGTTTTCATCAAGAAGTCTTGATGCCAAATTGCCGTGGCCTAAACCTATCTTTCTCTCATCAGCAACCGAGCCAATTGTGCAGTAAGCTTGAAGTCCCTCACCGATTTTTTCGGCAGCTTCACACGCGTTTTTAGGGTTCGATTTAAGTGCAATCGCTGTGCCAAGTGCGTAAGCCTCAACAGCATTATCAAAGCAAATTGGCTGAATCTCACGAACAATCTTCTCAACATCGATGCTATTTTTTAAGCAATAATTTCTAACATCTTCAATATCTTTAAAATTATATTTCTTTAAAGTTTCAACCGCTCTATTCATCACACACCTCTTGGATTGACAAATTTCTTGCCTTCATTAAAGCGTCCATAGGTCTTTGTCGACTTTTCAAAAGCCTGTTTGCAAGTCAAATTTTCATCGCTCTGCATATTTTTTAGCAGTAAGCCTAGGTTAACATATTCATAACCTATCACTTCATCATTTTCGTCTAATGCCATTCTTGTGATATAGCCCTCAGTTAAGTTTAAGTATCTAACACCTGTCTTTTCTGTTGAGAATATAGTTCCAACTTGACTTGTTTTGTATTTCCCTAAATCTTCCATAGAAGCACCTATCTCTAAGCCACCAAGTGAAAAAGCAGATTGGCTTCTGCCATAGACAAGTTGTAAGAACAGGTTTTTCATAGCATCATTGATAGCATCACAAACTAAGTCGGTGTTTAGCGCCTCTAAAAGCGTCTTTCCAATAAGAATTTCGCCTGCCATTGCCGCTGAATGTGTCATGCCACTGCAACCGATAGTTTCAACAAGTGCCTCTTTGATTATTCCGTTTTTTACATTCAAAGTAAGTTTGCAACAGCCCTGTTGTGGAGCGCACATTCCGCATCCATGCGAAAATCCAGAAATCTCTTTAATTTCTTTCGTTTGGTCCCATTTTCCTTCCTGTGGAATAGGAGATGGACCATAGCCTTTCATATTTTTAACACAGTTATCCATTTCTTCTCCTTTATTACCACATACATTTTATCAAATTGTGCATTATTTTCCAAACAAAACGGCAAATTTATTTAACTTTTTGAAAGATAGGTCAACATGGTATTTCCATACCGCTTCTCATCGTAGACAACAAATGGAGAATAATTAAATGTATCTTTTTTATCGTGCTCGCAGACTATCACACCATCATCTTCAAGTTTATCATAGAGTTTTGGAATGACTTTTTCATAAAACCCACTTTTATATGGCGGGTCAAGCAAAATCAAATCAAATTTTTCTTGGCATTTATCTAAATAGGTAAGCGCGTCACACTTAATAACCTTAGCTGTGGCTCCTATCGCCTTTAAATTATCTCGTGTCATTTTAGAACTTCTTGCATCTTTATCCACAAATATAACTTCGCTTGCTCCTCGACTTAACGCCTCAATTCCAAGCGCACCTGTGCCACAAAATAAATCAAGCACCTTACTCCCTGGAAGAAAAAATTGAAGTTTTGTAAAAAGAGCCTGTCTAACCTTATCCGTTGTTGGACGGATATGCTCAAACTTATTTTCAATTAATCTTCTTCCTTTAAATTTACCCGCATCAATTCTCATTTTTTAATTATATCAAATTTAAGTTATCATACAAAGTAATTTTGGCAAAATGATATATGCGTTTTATTTTAAAATAAAAAAGAACTTAAATCTTTAAAAAAGTTAAGTTCTTTTAGCTTTATTGTCTTAGTTTTATGTGCAACTCTTTTAATTGTCTGTCGCTTGCCTCGATAGGCCCTCCCATTAAAACATCCTGCGCCTTGCTATTCATAGGAAATGGCACAACATCTCTTATATTCGTTATTCCTGTCATCAGCATAAGTAACCTTTCAAAGCCTGGGGCAACTCCTGCATGTGGTGGCGCACCATACTGAAAGGCAGTATATAACGCACCGAACCGCGATTTTATCTCATCTTCGCCATAGCCGACCATTTCAAACAATTTGAGCATGATGTCTTTGTCAATATTTCTAACCGCACCTGATGCAATTTCATAGCCATTCGCCACGAGATCATATTGATAAGCAAGTATATCAAGCGGATCACATTTTTCTAAATCTTCTTTTGCTACTTTCGGCTTATTGAACGGATTATGACAAAATTCCAATTTCCCATCATCACTTAGTTCAAACATAGGAAAGTCAACTATCCAACAAAATTCTATTTTTGACTTATCAATAAGATTTAATCCTTCGCCTACCTCAGAACGAAGTCGTCCAGCAAGTTTATAGCACTTTTTTGCGTTCTCATCGGCTATCACAAAAATATCATCGCCGACTTTCGCCTTAGTTTTTTTGATTAAATCCTTGCATTCCTTTTCAGTAATAAACTTGACGATAGGACCTTTAAGTGAACCATCCTCCTGCACTCTAACCCATGCTAAGCCTTCTGCTCCTTCATCTAACATGATGTTTTGAAGCTTCTCAAAAAAACTCCTTGGCTTATCATTTGCATTTATGGAAAATCCCTCAACCGTTCTATCTTTAAAGGCTTTAAAGGTGGTGTTTTTAAAGACATCTTCTAGTCCCGTCATGACGATTGGGTTTCGCAAATCTGGCTTGTCGGTGCCATACTTTTCCATCGCCTCTTTATAGGGTATCTTTTTAAAAGGCGCATGACCATATGAAAATTTACTAAATTTTGAAAAGAGATTATCTATTAGTTTCTCGACGACGATAAAAACATCCTCTTGCTCCGCGAAACTCATTTCAAGATCAATTTGGTAGAAATCGCCAGCAAGCCTGTCTGCACGCGGATCCTCATCTCTAAAACAAGGTGCGATTTGAAAGTATTTGTCAACCCCGCTACACATCAATAGTTGCTTAAATTGTTGAGGAGCTTGCGGAAGAGCATAGAACTTGCCCTTGTGCACACGGCTAGGTACAAGATAATCTCTCGCTCCTTCTGGGCTAGGCACTGTCAAAATAGGAGTATTTACCTCTGTAAAACCCATACCTCTCAAAAACGCCCTCGTTTCAAACGCCACATCGTCACGAAGTTTTAACATTTTTTGCATTCTGTCACTGCGAAGGTCCAAATATCTATATTTAAGCCTTACTTCCTCGTTAGTTTTATAGCTCTCATCTATATCAAGTGGCAACATATGTTTAGATTTTGATAAAATCTCCATATTTTCAATTTCCACTTCTACTCTGCCCGATTTTAAAGCCTTATTGATAGTTTCCTCATCGCGCAACACCACCTTCCCATATACTGATATAACACTCTCTCGTGCAAGCGAGGTTAAAAGGCTGTCGTCATGAGTGGTAAGTTGAACAACACCACTTTTATCGCGAATGTCAATGAAAACAATACCGCCATGGTCGCGAACAGTCTTTACCCATCCAGCGAGCTTCACTTTTTGTCCTATTAATTTTTCATCAACTTCACCCAACATCATTGTTCGATACATATTATCCTCCTAATCTACTCTCTCTTTTAACTTTCTCATAACTTCTTGCGCATTAGCTTTGCCACGCGTTTCTTTCATGACTTGCCCCACAAGGAAATTTAATATTTTTGGATCTTTTTCTAACTTATACTGACTTACAACTTCGCCCTTTTCTATTAAAATTTTATCTAGTATCTTCTCTACAACATCATCTGACAAACCTGACATTATACCTTTCTTTTTTGCTTCCTCTTCTGCAATTAAATCTGTTCCCCAAATGGAAGCAAGAAGTTCTTTCCCTGCATTTCGTTGCACTTTACCCTCGTCAACCGCTTTGACTATCCAAACAAAATTTTCCGCGCTAACTTTAACCTGCTCTCTATTTTTCGTTTTAGCTAACACCTCTGTTGCTATCCAATTTGACAAAGATTTTGGCTTATCATATATTTTCAAGCAATCATTGAAGAAATCTGAAATTTCTTTTTCAGCAAGAATGACATCAGCGTCATATTCCGTTAAGTTATATTCTTTTATATATTTTTCTTTTAACTTTTTTGGAAGAGGTGGCATATTTTCTTTAATCTTCGCAATTTCCGCGTCACTGATGTTAACTGCTAAGAGGTCAGGATCGGGAAAATACCTGTAATCTTCACTATTTTCCTTTGTTCGAAGGGTGTAACTTTCCCCTTTATCGTTGTCCCACCTGCGTGTTTCTTGCACTATTTTACCGCCATCGTCTAATATGTCTTTTTGCCTTTCGATTTCATATTTGATTGCACGATAGACGGATTTAAAGCCCATGATGTTTTTCATCTCCACTTTTGTTCCAAACTCTTTGCTACCCTTTGGCCTCAAACTAACATTGACATCTGCACGCATCTGTCCCTTTTCTACCTCACAATCGGCAACACCTGCATATACATATATCTGTCTAAGCTTCGTTAAAAATTCTATTGCTTCTTCTGCACTTTCAATATGGGGTTCTTTTAGAGCATCTGTCACGAGTTCGATAAGTGGCACACCACCACGGTTGTAATCTATCATTGAGATATTCCCCTGATGAATAAGTTTGCCCGCGTCCTCTTCAAGGTGGATCCTATTGATAGGAATATCTTTATCAAACACTCTCAAATGCCCATTAATGCATATTGGCTTTTCAAACTGGCTGATCTGATATGCTTTCGCAAGATCTGGATAAAAATAGTTTTTCCTTTCAAAGATGGCAGTTTTGTTGATCTCGCAATCAAGGGCAAGCCCAGCGCGTATCGTCTGTTCGACCGCTATTTTGTTTAGAATAGGTAGTGCCCCTGGAAAGCCCATACAAACAGGACAGCAGTTGCTATTTGGTGAACTGCCATAAGCATTTTTGCAAGAGCAAAAACATTTCGTCTTAGTCTTTAACTCAGCATGGACTTCAAGCCCTATAACAACATCATACTGCATATCATTCTCCTAATTTTTCTTCTATAAATTTTGCAAATCTATAAATATCTTTTTCTTTAAATACATCACCTATAATTTGAATACCAAGTGGTAGCCCATTTTCTCCTTTTCCAAATGGTATAGACAGAGATGGAATACCTGCTATATTTGCTGTGACAGTGAAGATGTCCTCTTTGTAAGTGTCGACAGGATTAGATGATTTACTTCCAATTTTAAATGCCTCACCAATTGTTGTTGGCATGATGATATAGTCACACTCTAAAAATGCCCTTTTAAATTCATCTGTTATCTTTGCCTGCAATCGTTTTGCTTTTTTGTAATACGCGTCATAGTAACCTGATGAGAGAACAAAGTTTCCTAGCATTATTCTTCTTTTAACTTCTTTTCCAAAACCTTCACTTCTGCTTTCTTTATATATCTCTTGAAGATTTTTAGCATTTTCGCTACGCGTTGTATATTTTACGCCGTCAAACCTTGCAAGATTGCTGGTTGCTTCCGCTGGCGCAAGAATATAATAGGTTGGAAGACATAGTTCAATATCTTTTAGCGAAATTTTCTTTGTTTTTATGCCATTTTTTTCTAAAAAATCTATAAAATTAAGTAAATTTTTCTCGCACGGCATATTTTTTATCAGCTTTAAAATCTCCTCAGGTACGCCAATAGAGATTTTTTCCGATTGTAATTTAAAATTTTTAATGTAACTTTCAACAGCCATATGCGAACTTGTGCTATCATTTTCATCGTGCCCTGCAATCACCTCTAACATTAAGGCGTTATCTTCGACATTCCTTGAAAAGATACCCACTTGGTCGAGTGAACTTGCATAGGCAACAATGCCATATCTTGAAATTCTGCCATAGGTTGGCTTCAAGCCATAGATACCACAGAAACTAGCTGGCTGACGAACGCTCCCTCCTGTTTCTGTGCCAAGAGCGATAGGACACATACTAAGAGCCACCGCACACGCACTTCCACCAGATGAACCGCCTGGCACTCTGTCATAGTCAAGCGGATTGTGCGTTACACCAAATGCCGAATTCTCTGTGGAGCTACCCATGGCAAACTCATCCATATTTGCCCTGCCAATGATGATGGCCCCTTCATTTAAAATCTTTTCAACCACTGTTGAATTATAACTTGCAACATGCTTTTCCATAAATTTAGAACTACAACTGCAAACTTTACCTTTGTAGAAGATGTTATCTTTGATGATAATTGGCACTCCTGCAAGTAGTCCTATATAACCTTTTTCTATTTTTGCATCCAACTCTTTTGCTCGCTCTAAGGCATCATCAAACACCTCTAAAACGGTGTTATATTTTTCATTTTTCTTAATTTGATTGATAAAGGCTTGCACAACCATAGTGCATTTTATTTCTTTGTTTAATATTTTTTTTCTAATTTCAACTGCCGATAATTTAATAATATCCATATCTCACTCCATAATTCTTGGCACAACTATGCAATCGTTTTTAACCTGTGGCGCATTTTCAAGCAAGGTAGTAGCAGGCATGCTTTCTTTTGGCTCGTCCTCTCTAAGAGCGTTCATATCAATACTTTTAAAGCCTATCTCCCCATTAATTTCAGCATCTTTAACAATATCTGTAAGCTCCAATAGGCTTTTAAAATCGTCAGCAAAACTTTTAAGTTCATCATCAGAAAATTTAAGTTTTGATAATTCCGCTAAATGTTCAATCTCTTTTTTGTCCATATACCCTCCTTTAAAATAAAAAACCACAGGCTCTTTGGACCTGTGGAAAAAAAGTTTAAATTGCATTACAAAAGGTCCGCATTCATATGTGGTTTAAAATTATTA
>DVLK01000053.1 GCA_018715545.1 Candidatus Caccovivens faecavium
TCTCACGGCTGAATCAGGGGTTCGATTCCCCTTAGGATCACCAGAAAAAGCCAAGTAATTCTTGGCTTTTTAATTAAGAATAAAGATTAAAAAGAAAGAATAAAAAGAATTTAAAAAAAAGTTTAAGGGAATCGAACGGGCGGTAAAGCAAAGGCAACAGTGTCTGCGTTTGCTCCGCCCCGGCGTGATAGCAGTTCAGCCAACATAGCCCTACAATCTGCGGAGCGATTCCCCTTAGGATCACCAGAAAAATCGCCAAGCAAACGCTTGGTTATTTTTAGTTAAGAGTGAAGATCGAAAAATGAAGAGCGGTGGATATATTTAAGAAAGATAGAGAAAATCGAGCGAGCGCAGTCGCGGAGCCAATAGCTCGATGAAGCGACAGGTCTCGATGTGATAGATTTGCAAATTTTGCTTATTTTTTAAAATTTGTTAAAGCAAAATGAAGCGATTCCTCAAATCTCAAAAATAGCCTTTGTTTTAAGGCTGTTTTTTATTTTATGGTAAGATTTGGAGAAATAAATTTGAGGCAATCATCAATCTTTTCATTCTTTAATAGTTTCACTATGTTCTGTGCACCATATATTGAATATAAAATTCCGTTTGCCCCATATCCTAAATTATAAAAAATACCCTCATCTTCTTCAAGCGTTCCTACTATTGAAAGATTGTTTGTTGTTGAGGAAAATAACCCACAAAACTCATACTCAAAACTTGCATTTTTAAGTTCTGGAAACATGTTAATGGCAAACTTTTTTAATTTTTTATATTTTTTCTCCGCTTTTTTGTCCTTTATCCTATCACCTTTTAAAATAGTATCTTCCCCTCCTATTATCAGTCTATTATCATCGGACAGCCTCATGTAATGATATGGAGTGGAGTTGTCTTGCAAAAGTTCACGATTTTGCCAAAGCTTATCTTTAAATTTTTCGCTTGTTATGGTATAGCTAACAAATTTAGTACATAATTCTTTCTTAGTAAATAATGCTGTATTATAGCCAGTTGTACATATGATTTTTTTACATTTTATTTCAATACTATAGTTTGTAATAACCTTATAACCATTTTTTAGCTTGACAATTTCTGTGGCCTCAGTGTGCTCAAATATTCTTATTTGCCTATCAACATTTTCAATCAATTGCTTTTCAAATAGATATGGATTAAATTCAGCCCCGCCATTTTTAGCAATAATACCCGCTTTTAAATAAAAAGGAAAAGGATTGTTTTTTCATCAACAAACTCTATTTTTAGATTATTATTCTGCCTAAATCTTGCCTCTCTTTCTAGTTCGCTAACTTCACTTTTCTTAGTCGTAAAAACTAATGTATCACGCTTACTATAATTACAAAAATTACTAAGCTGTTTGATAATCTTATCAATATTATCAAGCGCTTTAAGTCCAAGATTATAAATTTTGACAATATCATCCTTTTTAAAATAAGCTGTTAAATCATTCGCATGCTCGTCAAATTGATATTCTAAAAGCGCCGTTGCACAGCTTGTGTTCATGTATCCAAGCCTATATTTTTCAATTAAAACGGTATTGAAGTTGTTTTGAGCAAAATAATAAGCTGTTATTGCTCCGTCAATACCACCTCCCACAATTAAATAGTCACATTCTATATTTTTATCAAGATATGGAAAACCTTTTATTTTATCCTTTACATCACTAAAATATGGCTTTCCTTTGACATACTCCATAACATCCCCTTTCTTCTATTTTTAGATAAAAAGGAAGTTTTTAATCGTCTTATACAAAAATTAGCGCGAAATAAACTCACATTTAAAATTAATTTAAATAAGCTCGCGATTGTGTCACTTTTTTTCTTCCATTTCCAATTATCGCTTCGATTGAATTTTCATTTATAGGAAACTCGCTCCCTTTCCTAAAAGTGATTTTCACTATTGGGAGCTCTTTTTTCAGTGGTAGTCGCTTATACCTCAAAATTAAATCTTAAAATAGCATACCATATAAGGCACGACCAATTCGCCAACAAAGTGCGAATTGCGTTTGGTCGTGAAATGAAAAAAACAAGCGAAAAGGCGATGCTTTTCGAACTTGTTTCGAAAACGAGCAAAAGTGCAGTTTTTTCATTGGAGCTTACGACGAGATTCGAACTCGTGACCTCAGCCTTACCAAGTATTGAATTTCACCTAAATAGGACTTGAACTCAAAGCACAGGAAACCCTTATATTTCCTGTGTTTTTTCTTACTCCCAAAACTCTCAATTGTTGTCAATTTTCAAAAATCTGACAACAGTTGACAACAAAAGCCCCATTTTAACCCACCAAAACAACCAATTTTTCCACCTAAAATCATCTAAACTCGCCTAAAACCGAACATCAAGTGTTGTCAGGAAGAAATTTAAATTATTTTTACAAATTAGCAACAGAAATTTAATTAGTATGTTATAATAAAAACAAATATAAGGAGATTTATTAATGAATATCGAAAAAGTCAACAAAACTATCGAATTATATAAAGTTTATTTAGCAAAGCAAAATCAATCCAAAAATGATTTTATTGATAGAAAGGAAAGGATTGCTTATTATCAAAAGTTTAATAAAGAATGTCTTTTAAAATTAAGCGAAGATGACTTCGTTGAGTTTATTGGCAAATTATGGGCATCGGCTATGTATGGAAGTAAGAAATATTTAGCTGATCAAATGATTTCTAGCAATAAGGGATTTGACAATTTAAAATCCATGCTTGCAGAATTTATATATGGAAAGCAAGATTTATCTGTTAGGTGGGATAAATTTTTAAAAGAAGCAAAATTTTTTGGACCGTCATATATGAGCGAAATATTGGGATATGTGTATCCTAATGAATGTGCTCTTGCAAATAATCAAGTTATTAAAGCCCTTGATTATCTTGAAATGCCAAAAGTTCCACACTATAATTATCAATTTACCGGCAAAAAATATTTAGAAATTTGTGATGTTGTTAAACAATTATCAATAAAATTAAAAAATGCAGGAGTAGAATGTGAAAATTTACTAGCAGTAGATTATTATTTGTGGGAAGTGACAAGATTAACAAATGATAGTGTTGTTATTGAGAATAGCGAAGAAATCAAACCTGTTACAAATAAAGATCAAGAATTTATACATAAAGAAATTATAGATAAAATAGTTGAAATTGGCAGTTTGCTTGGCTTTGATGCAAAGTCTGAGGTTAGAGTTGGAAAGGGTGCAGTTGTGGATGCTGTATGGAGTATCAACATTGGAAACATGGGACAAATAATGTATGTTTTTGAAGTCCAAACAAAAGGAAGTGTTGATAGCCTACTACTGAATTTGCAAAAGGCCAACAACAATAAATCTGTTCAGGCGATAGTTGCAGTTTCTGATGAAACTCAATTAGTAAAAATTAAAAATGAGAGTGAAGAGGTTAATAATTTGCGAGATTTAAAATTATGGGACTATAAAGATGTTTTAAAAGTTTATGATTCTTTAAATAACGCAATGAGTTCAATAAATAAATTAGGACTAGTTCCAAAAGGATTTTAAGGAGAAAACAAATGATTACAGGACAATTAAAAAATAAAATAGATGCAATATGGGATACATTCTTTGCTTCAGGTATTACTACTCCTCTTACAGTAGTTGAGCAAATCACATATTTATTATTCATCAAACTTTTAGATGACAACCAATTAAAAAAGGAAGCAACTGCTAGCATATTTAAAACTGAGGTAAAAAACCCTGTATTTAAAGATGGCAATTGGAAAAACCCTGAAACTGAAAAAGAAGTTCCATATAAAAATCTTCGTTGGAGTGTTTTCAAGAATTTAGATACTCGTGAAATGTTTAACTTAATGAGAAACGATGTATTTGTATTTATTAAAAACATAAACACAGGTAAAGATTCTTCATATAGCAAATTTATGCAAAATGCAATCTTTATGATTCCAAACGAAAGAACCCTTGCGAGAGTTGTTGAGGGCATTAACGGACTTGATTTGAACGATAAAGATGCTATGGGAGATGTTTATGAATATATCCTTGGCAAAATGGCAAGTTCAGGAATAAACGGACAGTTTAGAACACCAAGACACATTATAAGAATGATGGTTGAATTGATGCAACCTACATTAAAAGATGTTATTTGCGACCCAGCAATGGGTTCTGCAGGCTTTATTGTAGAAAGTGCAAAATATGTCAGCGAACACTACGAAAATGAATTATTAAAACAAGAAAATCAAGAAAAATATGCAAATAGTATGTTTTATGGCTTTGATACTGATCAAACAATGCTTCGTATTGGTGCAATGAACATGATGCTTCACGGTGTTGAAAATCCAAACATTGAACAAAGAGATTCTCTTTCAGAAGATAATACCGACAAAGATAAATACACAATGGTTTTAGCAAACCCACCATTTGCTGGAAGCCTTGAATATGCCGATGTTTCAAAAGATATTCTTGCTCTTACAAGAACAAAAAAGACTGAAATTCTATTCTTAAGTTTGTTTACTAGAATATTAAAAATCGGTGGAAGATGTGCTTCCATTGTTCCTGATGGAATTACAAACAATACTAACGATTCAGCGTATACAACAATCAGAAAGGAATTGGTAGAAAACCAAAAATTAGAGGCTGTGATATCAATGCCAAGTGGCGTATTCCAACCTTATGCTGGAGTTTCTACTGCTATTCTTATCTTCACAAAAACAAATGCTGGTGGGACTGATAAAGTTTGGTTTTACAATATGAAAGCAGATGGTTATCAACTTTCAAAGAAAAGAACTCCAATAAAAGAAAATGATATTCCTGATATCATAAATCGTTTTAGAAATCTAGAAGCTGAAGAATCAAGAACAAGAAAAGATCAATCGTTCTTTGTTTCAAAGGAAGATATTGTTAAAAATAATTATGTCTTAAACATCAATGATTTTATGGAAACTGAGAAAAAAGAAATCGAGATAGAATCTCCTCAGGAAATCATGAAAGACATTGACAAATTAGACGAAGAACTAGCAACTCTTAAACAAGAATTAAAAGATTTGTTGGGGGTGTAAGATGGAACAATTATTAAAATTACAGGATGTCTGTATTGCAAAAACTTCGAACATCACTCAGAATAGTTTAAGTAATGAAAACGGAGAATACCCAATATATGGGGCTAGTGGTTTAATAAAAAATATTGGATTTTATCAACAAGATAAAGAGTATATTGCAATTGTTAAAGATGGATCTGGTGTAGGTCGAGTTTCACTACATCCAGCATATTCTTCAGTAATAGGAACAATGCAATATATTATTCCCGATAATAATATAATAGACACCAAATTTTTGTTTCACTACTTAAAACATCTAAACCTATCAAAATATTCGGTCGGAATGGCAATTCCCCATATTTACTTCAAGGATTATAAAAATGAAGCTTTAAATGTACCCTCATTAGAAATTCAAAAAGAAAAATCAAAGACATTAGATAATTTAGTAAAGTTAATCGATATAAAAGAGCAAATATTAAAAAAATATGACAATTTAGTCAAATCACAATTTATCGAGATGTTTGGAGATCCTGATTTATCACAGCAGAAAGAATCATGGGATGAGTTAGAAAATGTTGGAGAAATTGTTGGTGGCTCTACTCCGAAAACATCAATAAAAGAGTATTGGGATGGAGATTTGAATTGGTTCACTCCTGCAGAGATTAAAGAAAATGATTTTATTGTTAATCAATCTGAAAGAAAGATAACTGAACTAGGAGCAAAAAGTTGCTCGTTAAGAAAAATGCCAATTAACACTGTAATTCTATCCTCTCGTGCGCCAATTGGAAAAGTCGCACTAGCAGGCTGTGAATTCTATTGTAATCAAGGATTCAAAAATATTGTATGCAACGAGAACTTAAATCCTATATTCCTTTTAATGCTATTGAAATATAATAATGAGTATTTGAACTCTCTTGGTAGAGGAGCAACTTTTAAAGAAATATCAAAAACTATTGTTTCAAAAATTAAAATACCAACCCCACCAATTGAACTGCAAAATCAATTTGCTGACTTCGTTAAACACATCGATAAATTAAAATTTACTCTAAAAGAAGAGATAAAAAAACTACAAGAATGTTATAATTCACTTATGAAAGAGTATTTTGAGTGAGAAATCTAGAAAAATTAACAAAAAAATGCGATAATATTCTCATTTAAAAGGAGAAATATTATCATGAAAGAAGAACTAATGACAAATATCGAGCAAGAAATGATGTCTGTGCTCGATAATGCACAAATGGAACAATTAAAAAGAGTGTTAAAACATTGTTTTTATAATGTAAAAGTCACTTTTGAAGAACAAGACATCGAAAAAGAGTTAAACAACAACAAATTATTGGGCAGTTTTTTATCATCCAAGCATATTGAGGGTTGTTCAGCAAAATCATTAAAATATTACCGCTCAACAATAGAAAATATGTATAAAAGTGTTAAAAAACATGTAAAACACATTACAACTGACGATTTACGAGAATATTTAGACATTTATCAGAAGAAAAATAATGCAAGTAAAGTCACAATTGACAATGTTAGGCGCATATTTTCAAGTTATTTTGCTTGGCTTGAGGATGAAGATTACATTATTAAGAGTCCTGTTAGAAGAATCCATAAAGTTAAAACAGGTAAATCAGTAAAAGAAACTTATACCGATGAAATGCTTGAAATAATGCGTGATAGCTGTGAAAATATACGAGATTTAGCCATGATTGACCTGTTAGCATCAACAGGAATGCGTGTTGGAGAGTTGGTTACACTTGATATTACCGACATTGATTTTGACAATAGAGAGTGTGTTGTTTTTGGCAAAGGCGACAAAGAAAGACGAGTTTACTTTGATGCAAGGACAAAAATACATCTTTCAAACTACATAAAAAGCCGAAAAGATGATAATCAGGCACTATTTGTTACTCTTTTCGCCCCTCACCAACGCTTAAAAATAAGCGGAGTTGAGATAAGATTGCGTGAATTAGGTAGAAAACTAAATATTCCAAAAGTTCACCCACATAAATTCAGAAGAACACTCGCTACAAGGGCAATTGACAAAGGAATGCCAATAGAACAAGTCCAAAAATTGCTTGGTCATACAAAAATTGACACTACTTTGCAGTATGCAATGGTTGATGAAGCCAATGTTAAGCTTGCTCACAAGAAATATATTTGTTAGGTTTCAAATCACAATTTATCGAGATGTTTGGGAATGTTTTTACTCAAAAAGCGGTACATACACTTGGAGATTATATTTCAGATAAAACTGATAAAGTAAAAAAAGATTATTTACATGAAAATATTAAATATGTTGATATATCTTCAATAGATAATACTCAAAATGAAATTACTTCTTATACAACATACAAAACACAAGATAGACCATCAAGAGCTCAACAAATAGTTGAAGATGGAGATATTGTTATTTCAACAGTAAGGCCCAACTTAAACAACGTTGCAATGATAAAAGACGATTTTGAAAATATTGTAGCATCAACAGGATTTTGTGTTTTAAAAAAGAATATGCAAGTAAATGAATATTTTATTTTTACGTTAGTAAAAGATTCTAGATTTGCTGATTATTTATCAAAATTAACAACGGGTGCTAGTTATCCAGCAGTTTCAAATAAATCTGTACTTAATTTTAAGATAGATATGCCACCAATCGAGCTCCAAAACAAGTTTGCTGAAATTGTTAAACACATCGATAAATTAAAATTTCGTGAAACTATAACAAAATTAAAAAATCTATGTTATAATATTTTTAATATTATACAATCCAAAAACTTAAGTGAGGTAAAAAAATGACAAACTTTGAATATTTAAAAGAGTTAAAAGATTTTAAAGAATTGTATGACTTTTGTGATACGAGCGAGTCTTTTGTTTTGTCACGACCTGACATTTCAGCAAGTTACAGCAGAAAAGCACTAGAATATCTTGTAAAAACAATTTACATGATAAAGCTTAACTATGTGCCACAAAATGCCACATTGTTTGAATTGGTTGACAACTATATGTTTGCCTCATTTGTTTCGGATAAAGAAACTATTGCCTCACTTCACTTTATCAGAAAAATAGGTAATAATGCAGTTCATAATGTAAAAACAACAAAAGCACAAGCACTTGCTTGTCTAGAAAACTTACATTTCTTTGTTGGAGAAATATTGATAAGCCTTGGCGTTATAAAAGATTATCCACCTTTTGATAAGTCATTGATTATCCCACAAAAAGAAACAAAAACAACCTCACTACCATCGCAAGATATTGTTATAAATCCAGATGATGTATCAAAATATAAAGATAAAATTAAAAGCGATACAGTTCTTCAAATTAAAAGAACTATGCCCGAAGCTGAAACAAGAAAACTTTATATTGATTGCTGGTTGCAAGAAGCTGGTTGGGATGTTTTAACTATTGAAAACCAAAAACTTCCAGCAAAAGCAGGAATTGAAATTGAAGTCCACGGAATGCCAAACGATAAAGGTATTGGCTTCTGCGATTATGTATTATTTGGTAGAGATGGAAAACCTCTTGCTGTCGTTGAAGCAAAGAAGAAAGATGTTAATCCAATTAAAGGCGAAAATCAGGCTCAATTGTATGCTAACTGTCTTGAAAAAGAGTATGGCGTTAGACCTGTTGTTTATTACACAAATGGATATGAAACTAAGATCATTGATGGCTTGGGTTATCCATCAAGAACAATCTATGGCTTCCATACTATTGATGAACTTGAAGCCCTAGTTCAAAAGCAAGGAAAACGAGAAATAACAGACTTTAATGTTGATACCAATATAGCAGGCAGACCATACCAAATTATGGCAATTAGAAGCGTTTGTGACCATTTTAACAAGATGAATCGTAAAGCTTTAATTGTTATGGCAACAGGTACAGGAAAAACAAGAGTTTCAATTGCTCTTGTAGATATTTTGAAAAGAAATAACTTTATTAAAAATGTTTTATTCCTTGCTGACCGTATTGAACTTGTAAATCAGGCGAAGAAAAACTTTGTTAAGTTGATGCCATCTGAATCTGTTTGCGTTTTATCTGATAAATCAGCAAAGAAAGATTTAGATGCAAGGCTTGTCTTCTCGACTTATCAAACAATTATTAACTACATAGATAACGATAAAAAGACATTTGGAATCGGCAGATTTGACCTGATTATTATTGATGAAGCACATAGATCAATCTTCAATAAATACAGGGCAATCTTCCACTATTTTGACAGCCTTTTGGTTGGTCTTACAGCAACACCTCGTAATGAAATTGACAAAAATACATATACAACATTTGGACTTGATGATGGTATTCCAAACTTCCATTATGAGTTGGATGAAGCAGTTAAAGATAGATATTTAGTAAGCTACAATGTTTACGATAGAACTTCAGAAATAATGAAGCGTGGCTTCAAATATTCAGATTTATCGCCTGAAGAAATCGCTGAAATTGAAACTGAATACGCAATCACAATGGATGGCGAATATAACCTTGACTACGATGTTCTTGGAGAAGATAAACAAGTTTCAGGAAATCAATTATTTAAAAAGTTCTATAACCGTGACACAATTAAAAAGGTTCTAAAAGAACTAATGCGTGATGGATTAAAGGTAAATAGTGGCGAAAATATTGGTAAAACAATTGTGTTTGCACCAAACCACAAAACAGCCGAAATGGTTGTTGAAGAATTTAAAAAATTATATCCACAATACGGTAATGATTATTGTGCGCTTATTGATAACTATGTTACATACGCAAGCAACTTAATAGAAAGATTTGGGACGAGAGATAAGTTGCCACAAATCGCAGTTTCAGTTGATATGCTTGATACAGGTATTGATGTGCCTGATGTGTTAAACTTGGTTTTCTTCAGAGCAGTAAAATCAAAAATTAAATTCTTACAAATGATTGGCAGAGGTACAAGATTATGTGAAAATATTAGAGTATTCTCCCCATCTAGGGATTTCTTTGAGGGTAGAATCTCTGAACCTGATATGAATTATCAACAAGATAAACAAGGTTTCTATATCTTTGATTATTGCGATAATTTTAGATTCTTTGATAATTTCAAGGAAAAAGCAACAGGCAAACAATCACTAAACCTTACACAAAGAATTTTTAATATGAAATCAGAGTTGATATTTGGCTTACAAGCACTTGAATATCAACAAGATAATTTCTGCGTAAATTATAGAAATTCTTTAATTGAGCAAGTCAGAGCTGATGTAAATAAACTAAGCCCAATGCAAATTTTAGTTAAAGAAAGTTTGCAATATGTAGATAAATTTAAGGCAGATGAAACTTGGCAATATCTATCAAAACTAGATTTACAAGAATTAAAAGCTCATATCACTGAACTTGTTTCACCTAATGCTGATGATGAATTAGCGAAAATATTTGATTTAAAGATTTTGAATATTGAGGTGTCTTTAATTGATAAATCTCAAGATTCTACAAAGAGCCAAAATGCAATTATTGTAATTGCACAAGCATTGTCAAATATGACTACTATCCCTCAAATAAGACCACACATGGATACTATCATTAAACTTCAAACAAGAGAGTTTTGGGATAACATAACAATTGAAATTCTTGAAGATTTAAGAAAAGAACTTCGTGATCTTATAAAGTTTATACCTGACGGAGAAAAATCAAAAGTTTATGTAATAGACATCAATGATACTATTACTGACAATGGTAATCGTGCTGGTGTAAACATTGCAGGAATGAAAACCTACGAACAAAAAGTTATTGATTACCTTGCAGAAAATAGTGATAAAGAAGTAATTCAAAAAATCAAAAATCTTGAAAAGATAAATGCAAACGATTTGAAAGAACTTGAAAATATCCTTTGGAATGAGCT
This sequence comes from Candidatus Caccovivens faecavium, assembly GCA_018715545.1. Classification (GTDB taxonomy): domain Bacteria; phylum Bacillota; class Clostridia; order Christensenellales; family UBA1242; genus Caccovivens; species Caccovivens faecavium. The sequence goes on from DVLK01000053.1 coordinate 10,849, forward strand.
TGGAACAAAAGAAGATTATTTCAAGTTTACCGAAAAAGAAAACTTAGCTGTATTTGTAAGATCTATTGTTGGTTTAGAACAGCAAGCAATCAACTTGAAGTTTGGACAATTCCTTGCAGAAAATGTCTTAAATTCAAGACAACAAGAATTTGTTAAAACAATCATTAGTTATGTTAGAGAAAATGGAGATGTTACATTTGATAACCTTGTTAATAGTAGTCCATTTGATAACATTGACATAATTAGAATGTTTGGAGATAAAATATATATCGTTCAAAAGATTGTTGAACAATTACATGGAGCAGTAATGTGTGCTTAATATTTAAACACTCAATCATAATGATTGGGTGTTTTTCTTTTTTATATTATTAAAAACGGATTTCAAGAGTTTATAAGTTAAAAACTTTGTCGAAATCCCAACACAATATCAAACTATATGCTATAATACTTCTATAAGGAAAATAAGTATGAGTTTTTTTGATGACGATGATTTTTATTCAAGTGCCCCCGCCGAAAGAGATATGTATAGCAAAATAAGAACTGAAAAGCGAATTAAAAGAAAAATTCAAAAACAAAAAGCTATTAAGAAAAGAAATAAAACATATCTCAAAGGAAGACGAGGTGTTAGACTTTATTATGACATAACAAAGAGAGATGTTCCTAAAGACGCTAATGCCCCGGATTATGGTATGATTTATGACGAATCTATTGGTAGATATAGATATACAGATTATGATATCGAAGATGAGGATGAAGATGATGATTTTTATGAAAATTTAGGAAAAAGTAAGCCTGTGGAAAGGGTTTTGTGTAAAACTCCACCATTAGAAGATTATGAAGAATGGACCGATGATGACGAAGAAGATGAATATGAAGGATTTGATGAGGATTATGCTCAAGATATAGATGATTTTAAAAATCCCGAAAGACAAATCAAATGTGTATTTAAGCAAAAATTAAGAAGAGATAAATTATTTGGATATTTAAAATACCTTAAAGGTAGAAAAGTTTTAAATAGAGATTTGGCATGGAAATTTGCAGTAACAAAAAGAACAATACAGTCAGATTTAAGATGGCTTGAGAATAATGGTTTTATTGTAACCCAGAAGAACAAAACATATAAAGGAAAACAAACTAAAAACTCATACATAGTTAATCTTGAAAAAAGAAAGGGGTTACCATGTGAAGATACTCGGTTGGGTATTGTTATTATTGCAAAGCAAGATAATGAATATTATGTTTTAGCAAAAACAAATTACAAATCTAAAGATGAGAATCCTAAAAGATTTATTCCAATTAAAGAATGTTATTTTAAATTGCCACAAACTCAATTAAAAGTAGAAAGCAGGATTGAACATAAATCTAATTTATTAGTTTCCAAATTGTTTGAAACAAATATAGAAGATAAATTTCAAGGACATGTTTATACAACTAGATTTATTAAGATAAAAAAGTATAGAGATGATATGTATAAATGGGTTGTTGAAAAAAGTTCTGTGAAAATACTCTACTCAATGTATGTTGTTGACAACTTAAATCAAATCCCTGTAGGATATAAGTGGATCAAGTTAAAAACAGCAAACCGATATTTTACTCAAACCATAGATAACAAATGTCTTAATAAAGTAAAACTATGATGGGGTGAAATAAAATGAGTTTAATATCCATATTTTAGAAAAAATTAAAAATTTTCAAAAAATTTTTTATACCCGTATTTACGGGCATTTTTTAATTCATCAAATTACTTGAATAACAAAATAATACAAAATATTACATAAATTCAAGGTGTAAATTCTTGAAAAAACCTAATATAGTGAAGGGGCAACAAGAAAAAACATATGTCTAACAAAGTAAAAATTTAGTGTGCACAATTACTTAGTTGGTATAATAAATTCTTTCTTTGTTAACCTTGTAAGAGAAAGAGAAAATTATAAAAGAAAAGAGAAGTTTTTTGCGAGCTTCTTTTTTGTATGTCTGTTAATCTTCGCCTGCAGAGATTATAGATATCAAGGATTATAGAACGAAAAAATAATCAAAATAATTGGAGGAAATTAAAAATGATAAAAATTAAAACGGAATTTATGACAAGAGTTAGAGATGTAGATGTAGCAAATAAATTAAATGAACAATTTAGAAAAAGCGGGTTAAAAAGTTTCAATGAATTTATTAACCAAATACTTGAGGATTATGTTAATAGAGGATATTATTTTAATGAAATCTACGACAAAGTCCTTATTGCCGACGAATGTATGAATGCTATGCTCGATATGGTCAATAAGATTCAAAGAGATATTGATAGACAATATAATTCTTAAGTGTCGGTATTATAAGCATAATTCTCAATATAAAGAAAATGATAGAAATTTAAAACACCGCGAGTTCGTGAGTTGTCAAAATAGTTATAGTTATCTTAACTATGTTCAAACAGGAGCAACCGAAAATGCTCCGAAAGATTATGAACAGTATATTGGCAATAGAGAAAAATCTTGTGGTGTTTTTAATGAGAAAGGATTGCTCTCTGAAGAACAACGTAAGGAATTAAGACATCAATTACAAAATACTGAAAGTGTAATTTGGGATATTGTAATTTCTTTTCGCACAGAATTCGGAGATAGTTATTGTAGAGATTATGAACAGGCATATAACTTCTTAGTTAAGGAATTGCCAAAGTTTTTCAAGAAATGTGGATTGAATAGCAGTAATATCGTGTGGTATGCAGGCCTACACGAGAACACTGAAAACAAACATATTCACCTGTCGTTTTTTGAAAAAAAACCTAAATATTTTGCCAATGGTGGCAAGCTAAAATATCATTCGGGAAAACTACCGAAAGATGTTTTAATCGACTCAAAATTTATATTTGAAAAAGCACTAACCAACCCCACTGCTCAACTACTAAAAGATAGAAAAGATTTATATGACAGAATTAATGTGTCTTTAGATAAAAGAACTGTTAGTAAGAAAGCAAAGAGATTGTTGTTGGAGCTTTATAGAGAGTTGCCAAAAGATGGTCGTATTGGATATGCTAGTGAGAATATGGATAATGTTAGAAAGAAGGTTGATGATGTTACGGATTATTTTTTGATGAGAAATAAGCAAATCCAAGAGTCTTATATCACATTCAAAAAGGATTGTATTTGCTTGGAAACTTGGAAGATATCTCGTGGCTTTGAAAAAGAAAGTTCTTATATGAAAGATATGAAAAGACGACTTGGAAATCTAATTATTTTTGCTGCGCTTGATGTTGGGCATATCCACGATGAGATTGAAAAATTGAGTATTAAAACTGCGAATTATAAAGCATATAAAAAGAAGCTTAGAGATAAAGAATGGAATAAAATTTTAAATCTCTGGAAGCAAACAACTTATGAGCACCAGCAAGAAATGGATTTCTTTATGTCTTTCCATGAGAAACTGGAAAGATACTCTAAACAGCAAAAATATGAGATGGTTAGAAGCCGAAGAAATAGAGATTTTGAGATGTAGAGAGTTATAGATTTAATAAAACAGGATAAGCGGAAGAAACAAATTTTCAGCAAAATCACTCTTAAATGCCCTAAATATAAGCATTTTTGAGTGATACACTTTGCTGAATTAATATTCTTCCTTTATTTTACGAGAAATGGGAATGCCCATTTTCGTTTATGATGGTAAACCATCACTTTTACATTGCTCGATGCAAGTAAATTTTAGAATTTATAGAAAGGAGAAACTGATTATGAAGGAGTATTAATTTTAATGTTAAAACAAGAAGATTTACAAGCAGAGATGTTGATTTCTGCAGAAGCTAAAAGACTTGCAGATAGATATAACAAAGATTATTTAGACTGTGAGGATTTAATGAAAATTACAGGGCTTGGCAAAGGCAATGTAAGAACACTTATGAATAGATATGATTTCCCAACCACCAATGTCGGTAAGCGCAAAGTTATTAGTGTTATGGCTTTCGCAAGATGGGCTTACTTTCAAGACAACAGGAGGAAAAACTAATGGCTAAGAAAAGAAAAAATTCCAGAAGAGCAAATGGCGAAGGAAGCATTGTTCAAAGAAAAGATGGTCGTTGGTGTGGAGTTGTAACTCTTGGATATAAACCAGATGGAAAGATAAATAGAAAGTCAGTTTATGGGCATTCACAAGCTGAAGTTTTAGAGAAAATGAGCGTGCTAAAACATAGACTTGTAACAGGTCCACAAGTATCTTCAACAACTGCTTTGGTTGGCGAAACAATGAAAAATTGGTTAAGAATTTTCAAAAAGCTAATGGTGTCATCTCGCACATTTGAAAGCAACATTAGAACATTTAAAAATCACATTCTTCCAGCGATTGGAAATATGAAAATAAATGAAGTTAACACAAACATTGTTCAAGCGATTTTGACCAAATCTTTGCAAGACCACAAAGGAAGGTCAAACACACCAAAGAGAATAAAGTTTTTGTTAAATCAATTTTATGAACACTTAATTGAGCAAGGACTTGCCTATGATAATCCTACCCTAAAATGTAAAGTGAGCAATAGATATAAAAAGACATATATGGATAGCAAAGGTCAACACAAAAACAATGAAAACTACAAAGCAATTCCTGTTGCTGAAAGAGCAAGATTTATTCGTGCACTTGATGATGGCCCAGATATTATTAAACCGCTTTCGCTTGTTATGATGTTGGCTTCACTTCGTATTGGCGAAGCACTAGCTTTAAAATGGGAAAACATAGATTTTGAAAAAGGTGCTTTGTTTGTTGAACAAGGTTTAACCGAAGATGTTGAATTTGATAACGAACTTAACATCGTTGGCAGAAAAAATATTATTTCAAGCACTAAAACAACTTGCAGTAAACGAGCGATAAAAATGCCACAACTAGTAATTGATGCTTTGCTACAATGGCGAAAAATACAATGGTGCAAAGAACAAGTTAAAGGCAAAACCTTAACAAAGTCCACAAACCTTGTGTTTTGCAACGATGATGGCTCGATACGCAGTTATGATGCAACTCGTCGAGTATTTGATAGGTTTGCCAAGAAACACGGTTTTAGGCAAGAATTTGGGCTTCATTGCCACATGCTAAGACAAACATTCTCAAACATGCAAATTGAGAATAAAAGAAATATTAAAGATGTTCAGCATTTGCTTGGACATAAAGACGCAAAGACTACCCAATTGCACTATAACTCAGTAATCGACCAAGAACTCGACTACGAAGGTGCAGAATTATTGGATAGTCTTTTTAATGACACAACTCTCTATGATGGTGAAGAACATATCAAAAAAGATGTTCCTGCCTATCACATAGACAACAATACCTTTAATGAAGAAAAACTGAAAACTTATGAAGAAATGACCGATGATGAACTTGACCGACAATATGAAGAACTTAAACGCCAACGAGAAGAACGAAGAAAGCGTAGAAAAGAAAAAGATTTCGAGATGTAATTGTAGAAAAATATTTTTAATATGTTATAATGTAGGTGAGGTTGAATTATGGAAGAGTTAAAAAATTTAAACAAAATATGTACAAGCAGGAAACGAGGAATTTATAAACAGTGGATATATAAAAAAGAGGATTTTATGAAGGTTTGTGATTATATGCAGAAAATAAATTACTCGATTCAAGACTTAAATAATTTAAAAAATGATTTAACCACATTTCATCCTAAAAATGTTATATATTCGATTGTTCTTGTTGATTGGATAGTTGAAGCATTTTATAAAATATATAATTCAATAAATAATCAGATTATAGAAAAATTTGTATATAGTGATGAAGAATTATTTATTAAAGCAACTAAATATTTTAGAGCAATAAGGTCATTTATCGTTGCTCATCCTCTATCAACAACAAGACATGATTCGTTTGGGTTTGACGGAAATTATATTTGTGTTGATATAAGAAATAATAATGGGATATTGAAGTTTAAAGGCGAAAGATTTTATTACTTATTAGACTATAATGGTTTAGAAACAAAATACAATGAAAAATGTGATTTTTATTTGTTTTGTTATTCAGATAAAGATGATAATATGAGGTTCTTTAGAATTATAGGGTGTAATTTTGATGATATATATAAAACAGCAAGAATTTATATAGATAAACTTTATTCTTTAGATAAGTTTTTATCTAAGCAGAAAAAGATTATATATAGTAAGGAGAATAAAGATGGATAAAAACAATAGTTTTAATAAGTTTGTTTCGTCTTTAAAAAAATATCCAACTAATGAAGTAGCAAAATTATTTAGTAAATATGAACGAGATTGTTATAAAGATTCAGAAAAAGGCATATTAACAGAAAAAGAATTCGATTATAAGTTTTATAAACAAAAAATATATATTAAACCTTGGCTATTTCCAGAAATCATTTATTATAGCACATCTAATAATGACCATCGGAACGGTACCATTGTAGAAGATGATGCATGGGATATTTATGGTTTATATCAAAATTATGATATGGATAAAGAAGATAATCATATTAAAAAATCAAATACGGATGAAAACATGGTATTTACTTATATTCTTTATGGAATTGCCCAACAACAATTTATATATCAAAAGTCTCATAGGTATATAAATCGTTTTAGTCGAAACTATCATTTATTGAAAGATATAGAAATAGATGGTGAATCATTGTCTACAATAGTAAAAGAAAAATTTTCCATATCATTAAAGAAATATGTTGAGATGTTGACATTAATAACAATATTAAGCATGAAAAATGTTGTTATCAATACTGAACAAATATTATCCATTGTAAAAGATAAAGACCTATATTTAGATATTATCGATTATTTGTCGGTTGACTACTATGAATGCAGAAATACAAAATTAAAACAAGATGTTTTTAAAGTAAAACCTATTTTACATTCCCAGATGGATGAATATATTGTGCCTAGTTTTTGTCTTATGATGTATAATTTGGGAGATAACTTATATTGGTTACTTAAAGATAAATTTTCCAAAGGAAATAAATTTGTAGTTAAATTTGGCGAGATTTTTGAAAATTATGTTTACGAAGTCTTACTAAAACATTTTTCTGAAAAAGTTGTTAGAATTCCTCGAGTAGAAGGCAAAAAAAGTGCTGATTTTTACATTGAAAGCGATAAGTTTGTGTATTTAATTGAAGTAAAAAGTGGTGTTGCAAAATTAGATAGTAAAACTGCCGTTTTAAATCAAAAATCGTTAGATGATTTTATAAAAAACAATGTTACTGATGCAATACTTCAAATTGATGCTTCTGCACAAAAATTTAAAAACAAGAGGATAGTACCAATAGTGGCAAATTTTGATGTTTTATTTACAGAAGATTCTTTATTGCACAATATTGAGAATTTGTGTTGTGTTAAGAATTTTAATATAAAAGAAACTATTTTATTAGGAATTGATGATTTTGAAAATTTTCTTTATACATATAAGAATCTTGAAAAGATTGATAAACTAATTGAAGATGTTTTAAAAGATAAAAATTTATTGGGAGGAGTAAAAATATATAAATTGTTAGAGAATGTTAGAGGACATAAAAATTATTATTTCAAAGATGTTTTTAATATAAATAAGAATATATTAAATCAAAAGACTGATTAATTTCAGTCTTTTTTCTTGTAAAAGTTAATGATTTTTGTGAAATAAATGTAGTACTACAAATTTGACAACAAACAGGGTGATTTTAGGTGGTTTTTGAGGGGTTTATATAAATAATTTTTTGAGTTGGAACTTTGAGCAAGATTTGAGAGTGAATTTTAATGAAAATTGTTGTCAATTGTTGTCAAAAATGCAAAATAGTTCGAATCTATCCCAGGAATTGAACAATGAAAAAACCCTTATAAAATAAGGGTTTTCTATGGAGCTGGTGACGGGAATCGGACCCGTGACCCCCACCTTACCAAGGTGGTGCTCTACCGCTGAGCCACACCAGCATAGTGCTAAATATTGAGTTGTTTTTGCTAATTTTTTGGTTAGTTTTCGAGTGCCAACCAAGTCTTACCAAGGCTGTGCGCTACCTGCTGCGCCACGTAAGCATGAAGAGAGAAACTCTCTCCGTCCTAATTAAAGTTGTATAATATCCCCCTTTTGATTAGCGGTTTTATTTACTTGGTTTTTCCTTACCAAGGTAGTGTATTTATTGCATCAACATATTCATATTAATCAAATCGCGCAAATTAAATCTCTAATTTCTTACAATAAATTTTTAGTACACATGTATTATATATGAAAAGCTACTAAAATGTCAATTATTTAGAAAAAAATTATTTTTTTTGTTTAATATAATCAACAAAAAAGCAGGAATAATTCCTGCTTTTTTGATTATCTCTTTGAGAATTGTGGAGCCTTTCTTGCTTTTTTAAGACCGTACTTCTTTCTTTCCTTCATTCTTGGGTCTCTTGTCAAGAAGCCAGCTTGTTTAAGTTCAGGTTTATATGTTTCAGAAGCCTTAACAAGCGCTCTTGCAATACCGTGGCAAATAGCTCCTGCCTGACCAGCAATACCGCCACCCTCAACATTTACAAAAACATCAAACTTATCTGTTGTATTTGTTAAAACGAGAGGTTGTTTAGCAATTAAAATGAGTGTATCTCTTTGAAGATACTCATCAATATGTCTACCGTTAACTGTTATATTTCCATTACCTTGGACAAGTCTAACTCTTGCGATAGATTTCTTTCTTCTTCCTGTTGCAATAAAAGCATCAGATTTAACTTGTTTTTTAGCCATTATTCAATAACTCCTTTTAAAGCAACTTGCTCTGGTTTTTGTGCGATTTGCTCATGATTTGCATCTTTATAAACATGAAGTCTTGTGAACTCTTTTCTTCCAAGTGAATTCTTTGGAAGCATACCCTTAACTGCATGTTCAATAACTTTTCTTGAATCCTTTGCCATAAGTGTCTTATAGTCAACAGATTTAAGTCCACCAACATAGCCTGTATGCCAACGAAGTTTCTTTTGTTCTAATTTCTTTCCAGTTAGTACAACCTTATCGGAATTGATAACAACAACAAAATCTCCTGTGTCAACATTTGGTGTATATATTGTTTTATTTTTACCAGTCAAAATATCAGCAACCTGGCTTGCAAGTCTGCCAAGAGGCATATTAGTTGCATCTACAAGGTACCATTTTCTTTCAACAGTGACTGGATTAGCCATATATGTTTTCATTTTTATCTCCCTAAAATATTTTTTTGGACATTTCATCTTTTTTGAAAACGCCTTATCGGGGCTAACAATAAAAGCGCCTTTAAACAAAGACGCTATTATTTTACTTAAATAAAATCTAATTGTCAAGTATTTAACCAAAATTTTTGATAAAAATTTAAAGAGTGAAAACTATTGCAACTTCGCTTAATGCACGAAAATAAATTTCCCCAACCGCTACTCCGCAACTCAATCCTCTTCGGCGTCGTATGTGTGATTTTTAGGGTTCCCTTTAAGGATGCGATTTTTTTGGTCGCTGGTAGACGAAAACAAGCGTAAGAGCAATACTGCGTCACAAACTACATTTCATTTTAAATTATGTCTTACGCCAAAAGGCTTACCATTCGATTGTTTGCTCCTTTTTCCCAAAAATGCTAGTCGTTTTGGCGCCCCATAAGTTTCGAAAATGAGCAAAAGCGCAGTTTTCGCTTACAACATTGTCGCCGCGTTCACCAGCCCATTATAGGAGATAATTTTTTTGTAAAGCGTACTTTTTACTTTCTTGTCGCTCACTTCATTTTTAAGAATTTCACCTATTTCATCCATAAGTTTTGCTGAGATATGTGTCATTATGTATTCAAGTTGTTTTTTATTGACAATCCCTTTAAATTTCTTTGAAAATTCAAGAGAGTTGACATCAACAAGTGCATTAAGTTTATCTATTATTTCTCTATCACATCTTGCTTCTTCAATTATCTTTTTTACCTCAGGCAAAGAACTTTTTGCCACTTCATTTAATACATACTCTTTTTTCACCTGCCCATTTTCAATTTTAGATAGCAATTTTTCCAAATCTTCCTTAAAAAAGGAAGGTATTTCCATTTTTTCTTTCGCTTTGAGCGACTTTTCGTGAAGTAAATACTGATTATACTTACACACCAAATATATAAAGTTCGAAGTCACCTTTTTTTCATCATCACATTTTCTAGTTTTTGTGACATTTCCGACACCGTCAAAATCAATTAAGTCATATAGATATAAAAACATGACCTCCTCCTTTTTCATGCTATTATGATAGCATATATTTTTGAATAAATCAAATAAAAAATGAATATTTATACAAAATCTTATTTTCATTATTTAAAGATAAAATCATAAAAAATTTTAAAAATAAGTTATTTTCTTTGACATTTTTTGCAAAAATTTTTATACTTAGTTTAAAGTAAAAGGAGAAAATTATGGATAAAAAATATGAATCTCTCTTCACTCCGTGGAAGATTGGAAATTTGGAAATCAAAAACAGAATTGTACTTTGCCCAATGGGCGGAACATCCCTATTTGGTTGGATGGAACCTCATCACTTTGATAAGGATGCAGGAAACTTTATATTGAACCTTGCCAAAAACAATGTTGGACTTTTAATTCCTGGCATAGCACCTCTTAGAAATATGATGGGCGGTCAATGGCTCTATAAAAGCAGACGCTCTTTCAGAAAATTAAAGCCTTTTATGGAAAAGGTACATGAAACTGGTGCAAAACTCTTTGTGCAACTCACTGCTGGCTTTGGTCGTTCCTTTTCAGTGCCAACAAAGATGATACCAATGCTTAAAAACAAATTTCTAGGAACGCTTGTTAAACCTATATTTGACCTTTCTCGTCTTTGCGCCTCCCCAAGTAAACTTCCTCTTCGTTGGGTGGAAGGAGCTTACAGCAGAGTGCTCACTAAAAAAGAGATTGAAAAGATGATTGATGCCTTTGCTAAAACAGCATTAAAATGCAAAAACGCTGGCGTAGATGGTGTTGAAATCCACGCCGTTCATGAAGGCTACCTACTTGACCAATTCACACATGAATATACCAACAAAAGAACTGATGAATATGGCGGAAGCTTTGAAAATAGATACCGCTTTGCAACTGAGATTGTTAAAGCAATAAAGAAAACTTGCGGAGAGGACTATCCAGTTTCTTTAAGATACTCCGTTGTCAGCAAAACCAAAGATTTCAATGTCGGCGCCATTCCAGGAGAAAAGTATAAAGAAATTGGACGCGATATGCCTGAAAGTGAAAAGGCTGTTAAATACCTTGAAGAGGCTGGCTACGATATGCTCAACTGCGATAATGGAACCTATGACGCGTGGTATTGGGCACACCCACCTATGTATATGCCTCAAAATTGTAACTTAGATGATGTTGCACATATTAAAAAATTCACTAATCTTCCTGTTGTATGCGCTGGAAGAATGGAGCCTGTTACCGCCGCAAAAGCCATTGCAAGCGGAAAAATTGATGCAATGGGCGTAGCTAGACAATTCCTTGTTGATGGAGAATGGGTAACCAAACTTATGGATGATAGAATCTCAGACATTCAGCCTTGTATCTGTTGCCACAATGGTTGCTTTGCTTTATCGCACTTTAAAGGGGTTGGAAACAATGGAGCAATGGCAGATTCTATGCATATGTCAAGATGCGCACTTAACCCTATCACAATGAACAATCACAAATTTGATGTTGTGCCTGCAAAGAAGAGTAAAACTGTCGCCGTTATTGGTGGTGGTGTCGGCGGAATTGAGGTAGCGCGCATCGCAACACTTCGTGGCCATAAAGTTACAATCTATGAAAAGTCAGATAAGCTCGGCGGTGTATTCATAGCAGCAGCACAGCCTTCATTTAAAGAGAAAGATAGAATGTTGATTGAATGGTATCGCCGTCAGATAGCTAAACTTCCAATAGAAGTAAAACTCAATACAGAAGTCAAAGACCTATCTAAAATTAAAGCCGATGTCATCGTTGTCGCAACTGGTGCTAAGCCTAAAAAATTAAATATCAAAGGCTTTGATAAAACAGTGGAAGCAATTGAATATCTCAATGAAACAAAGACAGTTGGCGACAATGTTGCTATTATTGGCGGTGGACTTACAGGATGCGAAATTGCCTACGACCTCCTCCTAAAAGGCAAAAAGCCATTCATTGTTGAATACCAAGATGATATAATGAAAGTTAATATGCTTAGCATGGCAAATTCCTCTTATCTACGCGATTATTTCAACCTTAAAAATATGCCTATCTATCTTAATTCCAGCGTAATTGAAATCAACAACGATAATATAGTTATTCAAAACAAGGACGGAAGAAAAAAAGATATTAAAGTTGATAGTGTCATCTCCGCAATCGGCTATACACCTAACCCACTCACAAACAAGCGTGTTAAAATTGTTGGTGACGCTCTCAGCGTTGGCAATTTGAGAACGGTTGTTTGGCGTGCATGGGAAGTAGCAGAAAAGATTTAGGCGAAAACTGCGCTTTTGCTCGTTTTCGAAACCAGTTCGAAAAGCATCACTCTTACGCTTGTTTTCGCCTACCAGCGACCAAACGAAATCGCATTCGCTATACTCATTTGCGATTTGTCGCTACTTAAATAGGTTTTGATTATATCACAAATAAACTGATATTAAATCCAACTACTGCTCTTCACTTTTTCTCTTCATTCTCAGATTTATATATTTCTATAAGTGGAAGGAAAACCTATGGTTTTCAGTAAAGAGTTGTAGAAAATTTAAAAATAGATAACGCATTAATAATGGTTATCAAATAAATCTAAATTTAATTTAATACATTTCTCTCTAAATTAATAATATCAAAAAAGTTGTGGAAAATTCACAACTTTTTTCATTTCATA
>DVLK01000054.1 GCA_018715545.1 Candidatus Caccovivens faecavium
GCTTGTTTTTAGCCAAAGCCGGGAGCAACTTGTTTGCGGTCTGCCCGACCAAGGGTCGAACCTTGGTTCGATTCCTTTCAAAAATAAATATTAAATTTTTTTAATGGCAGGGGTGGAAGGAATCGAACCCTCCTCTGGAGTTTTGGAGACTCTCATTCTACCGATGAACTACACCCCTAAAATCTTTCTTATTTTACTATGAAATTACAAATTTGTCAATTATTTTTAGATTTTTATTTATTTTTTTATTGTAAAGCATACTTTTTTATTATTAGACTAAGAAAAAACAAGGCTTAACCTTGTTTATTTCATTTTCTTTTCCTCGTCATGCTCTTTCTTGTATTTGCATCCAAGGTCAAGCATGCCTCTTGAAATGATTGGTGAAATGATGAGCCAGATTGCAGCAAGCATGATTAAAATGTATATAATAATTGAGCCTGCATTTCTTCCCATGCACATCCAGTTAACTAAGTCAAAGTTGAAAATACCAACAAGCCCCCAGTTAAGCCCACCAATAATTGTCAAGATGTAGGCAATGTAGTTTGCAATAATCATTTTTTCCTCCTCTATGTTAGTTTTTGCATAGTAAGAAAAAATATTCCTAATTTGATGTTTTATTAACAGAAAATACAAGCTTTGGTATTGTGGCTTAGAATATATCAATAACCATATTTGTTAATATTATTAACACGCCAATTTTCATCAACCTTAACAAATAGATGTAATACTACCTGCTTTCTAAATAAACTTTCTGCATATTCACGCGCGCTAATCCCAATCTCTTTGATGAACATTCCATTTTTTCCTATGATAAAACCTTTATGCCTTTCCTTTTCAACGATGATTGAAATATCCATAAATACCTTATCACTTGTTTCGCTTACCTTGTCCACCACAACAGCAACTCCATGAGGTATTTCATTGTCAAGCTTTTCTAATAACAAACCACGAATATGCTCACAAATCAAAAAGTTGATACTTTTGTCAGTAAATGCATCTTCATCATATATCATTTGTCTTTCTGGTAAAAGCTTTACAATTTCTTCGACTAGTTTATCAATATTTATATTTTCTTGTACAGAAATTTTCAAATTAGCATCAACCTTTGCAACAAGCTTTTTATCAATTTTGTTTAAAACGACTAATAATTTTTCTGCCTTTTCTTTTAGCATCTTTATGTAGTCCAATTCCTCATCATCAAGCTCTCGCGAAGCATCTATAAGATAGATGGCAACATCGCAAGAACCAATGGCGGATCGAACATTTTTCATCATATATTTGTCAAGCTTGTTTTTACTATGATGAATTCCTGGCGTATCAATAAAAATGATTTGATAAGCTTTATTTGTAACGATACCTAAAATATTATTCCTTGTTGTTTGTTGACGCTTGGTGACTATAGCCACATCCTCCCCAACAAGTCTATTTATCAAACTGCTTTTGCCTGCGTTTGGTCGTCCTAAAACTGCCACATAGCCACACTTCATAAATTAGCCTCATTCAAAATTTTGTTTTGAAGTTTTATCATAATTTTTTCATCTTCTTCTTTAATGTGATCAAAGCCTAGCAGATGCAAAAATCCATGAAGCGCTAAAAAGCAAACTTCTCTTTTTAACGAGTGACCATATTCCCGCGCCTGTTTTTTTGCCACATTTTTAGAGATCACAATATCGCCTAAGAATAGCAAATTTGTATCAAAATCAGCAAATTTACTAAACTTTTTAAGCTTTTCGTTTGACGATTTATTTAAATTTGGAAAGGAGAGAACATCGGTAACCTTGTCAATATTTCTAAATTCCCTATTTAACTTCTGTATCTCCTCATCACTGACGGAATTTATGGAAACATAAACATCTTTAAAGTCCTCTTTTAAAACCCTCTCACAAATTTTGAAAATTTTTAAAATTGTTCTTTTATAAAGCCCTATTTTGCCCTCTATTTTCATAGCCACCTACCTTTATTTCTTCTACGATGCAATAGTTTATTGTAGTATTGGTACTTTCTTCCACCGTATAGTATTCATCTTTTATTATATCACAATTGCCCGCATTTAGCAACGCTTTTTCCCTAGCTTCTTTAAGTAACCTATCTTTTGCCTCCTCAAAAGTTTCATGTATTTTAACTTCTTCAAGTTCATAATAAGTAGTCCTTTTAAGTTTAAGAGGTAAAATATTGTTGCTAATCAAATTTTGTTCGTTCGTTTCAGTTTCATAGAGTTTATAGTCCATCTCATAAATATTTGAATATATTGGCAAATTAAAAAGCAAAACTTCCGTATTTACCGAGCTTCTTCCAGTTCTAACCAATTCTATCCTATCCTCAAAGTGCGTAATGGATGAAGTGTGATAAATTTCCATGGTAATTTCAGCATTTGCCATGACCTTCTTTATAGTTCCAGCATCATTATAATATGGGTAAACAAGCACATCGCCAGCCTTAATATAATCACCTGTTTTTACCGCCATAGTTCCAGATATTAAATTTATTCCAGTAACTTTCCCGTCATATTCGCTTATGATAGGCTTAAAATCACCATAGATTTCTTCTGGCAAAAGTTTTTCTTTAATATTGACAATGAGAGTTTGTCCGCGAACAATCACAGATACAAAACTAATTTCCTCATATTCTTCATATAGCGCCCCCTCTACACTTTTCGTGTTTAACTTATATTTATTTTTAGTAAAATTGTCCTTTATAAAACTAACAACTTCTGTTTTTGATATATTTTCTTCACCTAAAATCTCATACTGCCATATATATGGAGATTGCGCAAAAATAAGAATTGCGCTAAAAATTATCGCGGAAATTGTATAAATGTTAAATACTCTTAAAAGCACAGGTAAAGCCCCTAGCCTTTTCTCCTCCAATATTTCATAATTTAGGTCAATTAATATTTTTCTTATCTTTTTTGCATGAAAAATATTTACTTTAAAAATGGAACAGTTTTTTGAA
>DVLK01000055.1 GCA_018715545.1 Candidatus Caccovivens faecavium
AACTTTTATTTTTTCTTTTTTATTTCTTATTTCCGTTAGGTTTTGTCATTCTGAGCAAGAATACGAAGTATTCGCCGTCGAAGGATCTAAGAGAGTGAAGTTATACGCATCAAAACAAGCGGTGCTTGGGTTAACTTGGTTGGTGTTTGAGATATTTTTATTGCGTTAGTTATTTTTTATGATATAAAGCTTTTTTGACAAAAAGAGTGTAAATATTCCTCTTTTTGTTATTTTTTTTAAAGACTTTAAGTTAAGCGATATAATATCATGTTTGTAGCGAGGAAAAATGGAAATAGTTATTGAATATGTACTAATTGAAAATCTATTCATTGACTTGATGATTTTTAAAACTACCGCTCTGGTTCTAAAAATTAAAGGACGCTACTTTTTTTTAGTTTCGCTTTTTGCTTCTATATTTGCTTTGCTGTTGCCTATCTTTCATCTTGGTAGTATACCTTCATTTTTTGTGAAAATTTTATTTGGTATTCTTTTGACCAACCTCTGCTTTAAGTTCTCTACCTTTCGTTCGTTTATAAAAGTATTTTTAGTCTTTATTTTTTCCACTTTTCTCTATGGAGGGGTGGCAAGTTTTATCACTCAAACATTCGGAGAGGTTGCGGTGCTAGTTCTTTTAGGTGGAGTGACGATTTCGTACTTTGTAACAAAATATATTATAAAGTTTCTATCAAAGAGAAAGCTGGTGCAAAATTTTTGTTATGATGTTGAATTGGAAGTTGGTGGCAAGCGTTTGGGTTGTAAAGGCTTTTTGGACACGGGAAATCTTCTTGTCGACCCGCTGACAAGTCGCCCTGTTTCTATTATTGGGCTTAAACTGTTTGGTAAAATCTTTGGAGAGGACGATATGCTTGATTTACTGACAAAGAAGGTGGATGTTTCAAAATTTAAGCTTGGCCACTACATTCAGCTTGACACTGTTGGAAAAGGCGGTAAAGTTTTAGCCTTTGAAATAGATAGGATGTTTGTGCAAGGCAAAGAAGTTGTAGACTGTCCAATCTTGGCGTTGTCATTAAAAAACTTCTCTTCTTATGAAATGATATTAAACAGCTCATTTGCATAAAATGCAAAAAAATCACCAAAAAATCAAAAAAAATATAAAAATTTGTCAATTTTTAGGGAATTTTAGGAGGAAATATGAAACTTTTGTATAAAGTCAAGTTGGCGCTTTTTAGAATATTGCATAGGGATGAGTGGCAAGAAGCTCAAAATTATGTCTTTTACATCAGCGGAAAAGAGGCACTACCTGAGCCACTTGATTATAGTGAAGAGCTTGTGTTATTAGAGGAAATTCAAAAGGGAAGTAAGGTTGCGCGAGATAGACTTATTGAGCACAACATTAGGCTTGTTGTGTATATTGCAAAGAAATTTGAAAATAGTGGTATGGAACTCGATGATTTGATTTCTATTGGTGCTATTGGGTTAATCAAAGCAGTTAAAACATATAGTCTTGACAAGAACATCAAGCTTGCCACCTATGCCAGCCGTTGTATTGAAAATGAAATTTTAATGCAGTTAAGGAAGAATACGCGTATAAAAAACGAGGTAAGCTTGGACGAACCGCTGTCGTCTGATGGGGACGGAAATGAATTGCTACTTGCTGACATCATTCCTGTTGATGAGGATACTGTTTCAAAAGGGGTGGAGATGAGTGCTGACAAGCAGATACTTTTTAATGTCATAAGGAAACTAGATGTTCGTGAACAAAAAATTATGATATATCGCTTTGGGTTAAATGGTGAGGATGAAAAGACGCAAAAAGAGGTAGCAGATCTCATGGGAATAAGTCAAAGTTATATATCGCGCATTGAAAAGAAAATTTTAAATAAGATTAAGAAGAAGTTAGAAAAGGAAGAGATAATTTAAGTTTAAATAAATTTAAATTGGCTTTGACAAAATAGACAAAAGGTGATATAATAAACGCGAGGTGAAAAATGAAAAAGCAAAAAAAGGAAGAATTGATAAATAAAGATATGACGATAGGCGAGTTGTTAGAATTGGATGAAAACCTTGCTGATGTTTTTATGGGCTTTGGTATGCATTGTATATCTTGTCCTGTAAGCCAAATGGAAACGGTGGAAGAAGCGTGTCTTGTGCATGGGCTAGAATGTGACTTTGTTTTAAAGAAGCTTAATGAAAATGTTAAGAAAAAGAAATAATTGTTTTAACAAAAATAAGAAGTGCTATTAGCTTGTGGAGTTAACAAGTGGCACTTCTTTTTTTATTGAGTAAGCCGATAAGTTCAGTGAAGTTTTTTATTTGAAAATTTTTACCTTGCCTTAATTAATTTGCACGGAAAATTCAAAATTGATTTTTATAGAGAAAATTCTAAAAATTGCTAAAAAAATGTTAAAAAATGCTATTTTTTTTGATTTTTTAGTTGATATAAATATATTTTTATAAAAAAACAGTAATATTTTATAAAAAACTAATTATTGCAAAAACTGTCTAATTTTGTTTAATAATTCTAAATATTCCTTTTGCACATATCTTAAAACAAGGGGATTTTAATGGAAAATATTGCAAAGAAGGTAATAGCGGTAGGTGAAAAAAGATATATAGGGTATGTGCTTAAACCTTGCATTGATTTTAAGCTTTTAAAAAAGACGGGGTATATTGTTGTTGACGAAGAAAGTGAACAGGAGTATTTTGTTGCGCTTGAAAATATCAAAAAGATTGATGATTGTTTGCTTATTGAAAGTGCAAGTGTTTTAGAGTATGTGGGGGACAGTGGGGAGTTTAGGAAAAAAGTACTTTCAAATATCGGTGAAGATTATGGCAGGGTGAAAGATTATGTATTTGAAAGAAGAATTTTAAAAAAGATTGTCACAGACAAATGTGAGATAAATGCTAGATTTATTTGTGACCATGGAGAGGAGATTCTTTTTATCTCTTTTACTAGAAAGAAGAAAAAATTTCCGCGTGCAAAAAAGGAAGATGCTGTTGTGACGATTATGGAAAAGAAAGAGGTTGCTCTTCCTGCTGTTATAAATCTATCCCAAAGTTATTATTTGGGTAAGGTAGCGTTTAAAACGCTTCTAGGCATGAATAATGAGCTGATTGTTAAGGAGGGAGGAAAGATTACGAAGCAAATTTTTGATAAGGCAAAAAAGCATAATCGCTTAAATGAACTTTTCTTTATCATAAAATAATTGAAAAAATGCGCATTTTTATTTAAAAAATAAAATAAATAAACAAAA
>DVLK01000056.1 GCA_018715545.1 Candidatus Caccovivens faecavium
TGCAATATCTCTTGGCAAGTGCATTGCTTCAAGAACATGAGATGGTAATAGTGATTTAGAAGTGCACGCAGAACCTGTTGAAACACAAATACCCGAAAGATCAAGAAGCATCAAAAGTGCCTCACCTTCAATTCCATAGAAAGAAATGTTGACTATGGCATTTGATTTTTGATAAGGATGACCATTTATTTGATAATATTCCACTTTTTCAGCTAATTTTTCAAGGAAATAGTCACGAATTATCTTTAATTTTCTATTTGTGATAATATAGTTCTTTGTGGCAAGTTCGACAGCTTTGCCTAGCCCCGCAATTCCTGGAACATTCTCAGTTCCTGAACGCTTACCCCTCTCCTGATTTCCGCCATATGACATAGGTTCAAATTTAATTCCAGACTTAACATAAAGCGCGCCTACGCCCTTTGGTCCATGAATTTTATGAGCTGATAAACTTAAAAGGTCTATCTCCATATCTTGAACATCAATTTTTACTTGCCCAATTGCCTGCACTGCGTCTGTATGGAAGAAGATGCCATAATCATGAGCAATTTTAGCGATTGATTTGATGTTTTGTATAGTACCGACTTCATTATTAACTGACATTATTGAAATTAAAATGGTATCTTTTCTTATTGAGTGAAGAAGGTCAGGTAAGCTTACAAGTCCACTTTTATCAACAGGAAGATATGTCACCTCATATCCCTCTTTTTCTAGTTGTTTGCATGCGTTTAAAACAGCATGATGCTCGATTTGGCTGGTTATAATATGCTTACCTTTCTCAGCGTACGCATGTGCAACTCCAAGAATAGCTAAATTGTCGGCTTCTGTGCCACCGCTAGTAAAATAAATTTCGGTTGCTTTTTGCGCATTAATTCCTTCACGAATTCTGTCGCGTGCTTTATCTACAATACTCATAGCAGTGCGACCAAAACTATGAATGGAGCCTGCATTGCCATATAACACATTAAAGCAAGGCATCATTTCGTTTAATACCTCTTGTGATACATAAGTTGTAGAAGCATTATCTAAATAAATTTTTCTATCCATTTTATCCTCTTTTAAGCTGTCTTTCTAGTTAAATTTTATCACGCTTTAAGCGAAAAGTCAATACCAATCATAAAATCTATGACATTTATTTATATTTATTTCAAAAATCCTTACATTAAGCTTTGAATTTTAGAAACAAGCATATCTTTGCTTACTAGTCCTACTTGTTTTCCGACCATTTCGCCATTTTTAAAGAAAAATACGCATGGAATGCTCATGACGCCAAATTCTCTTGCTAAATTTTCCTCGTCATCTACATTAACCTTATATATTTCAACTTTATCGCCTAATTCATCTTTGACCTCATCCAAAATTGGTGATAGCATACGGCATGGTCCGCACCAATTGGCAAAAAAGTCAACAACGACAAAGCCCTTACCAGTTTTTTCTTTAAAGTTTTTTTCGTTTATTAGTTCCATACAATCCTCCCCTTAAATATATATGTTTAGTTCTAATTACCATCGTCAACTATAATGAGTGCATTTAATTGTTTATAAATTTATTATTAAAACTATATAGCATATTGATACTTTTGATAGCAAAACTAGATTCATTATAAATGAGCTATTTTATAATTTCATTTACAACATACGCGCAAAGCATAGAACCGCACATTGCTGGATAATATGCAATACTACCGACAGGCATTTTTTTATCTGCCTCGCTACTGCATGCAACAACATCAAGTTTTTTTACACCACGCTCTCTCAAAAGTTTACGCATCACTTTTGCAAGTCCATCATTTGAAGTTTTATAGATATCCAAAACCTTAAAATTAGGTAAGTCAAATCTATTTCCCGCGCCCATAGCGGAGATTATAGGTATTTCATTTTTATAACAATAGTCACATAATTCCACTTTATCTTTAACGCTGTCGATTGCATCGACCACAAAGGTGTCTTTTGAAATAAGTTTACTAATGTTATCACTTGTTAATTTTGCATTAATCGCCTCTATTTTGCAATTAGGATTGATATCTAAAATCATATCGCGAATTACATCTGTTTTATACTTTCCAACTGTTTTGGTGTTTGCAACCACCTGCCTATTGATGTTTGTTTCATCAACTTTATCAAAATCCACAAGCCTCAGTTTTTCAACGCCACATCTAGCAAGCATGATAGCAGTTGTTCCGCCAACACCGCCAAGACCTATAACAGTCACAAAACTTTTTTTTAACTTTTCAAGCTTTTCTTTCCCTAATAATAGTTCGGTTCTATCAGTCCACATCATTTCCTCTTATAGCACATATTTTTTAAGGTCAAATTTTTGATTTTTGTCCTTAAATGTCTTTTGAACATACTCACGGTCAATAACAACCTTTGTCATTGGATGTTCCCCTGTCGCATTAAAGGATATGTCTTCAAGTAGCGCTTCCATAATTGTGTGAAGTCTACGCGCGCCTAAATCTTCGCTTGTTTCATTTTCATGAGCGGCAAGTGTTGCTATCTCATCAAGCGCATCGTCTTTAAATTCAAGCTCTATGTTATCAACTTTTAAAAGATTTGCATATTGCAAGGTCACAGCATTCTTTGGTGCAGTTAGAATTTTCTTGAAATCTTTTTGTGTTAAACTTTCAAGTTCCACTCTAATTGGAAATCTACCTTGAAGTTCTGGTATCATATCTTCCATTTTGGCAACATGGAATGCTCCTGCTGCTATAAATAGAATAAAATCTGTTTTTACATTGCCGTATTTAGTCGGCACAGTGCTACCTTCAACAATTGGAAGAATATCTCTTTGTACGCCCTCTCTTGAAACATCAGCGCTATTTGTTGCCTGACTTTTGCCAATAATTTTATCAATTTCGTCTATGAAAATAATGCCTTGCTCTTCTGCAAGAGAAATTGCCTCTTCATTGACATTGTCCATGTCAATCACCTTTTCAGTTTCCTCTTGTAAGAGTAAATCACGCGCATGACGAACGCTCATCTTCTTTTTCTTGTGCTTTGGTGGTTGAAGCCCGTCAAACATTGAGCCTAAATTGATTTCATTTCCGCCGAAAGCCATTATTGGTTTTGGATTTTCTAAAACACTGACTTCAACAATTTCATCCTCACATTTTCCAGAATGGAGTTCGTTTTCAAGGTCTTCGCGTTTCACTTCAACAGTGGTCACCCGTCTATTTTGATATATGGCATCAATAAGCTTATTTTCCACAATAGGCATAACCTTATTCTCAACCTCTTTTTTCTTCTGGTCTTTAACCATACGAACGGCAACTTCCACTAAATCTCTGACCATGCTTTCAACATCTCTGCCGACATAGCCAACCTCAGTATATTTTGTTGCTTCAACTTTAACAAACGGAGCGCCAACAAGCTTTGCAAGACGCCTTGCAATTTCTGTTTTACCAACACCTGTTGGCCCGCGCATAACGATATTTTTTGGAGTGATTTCATCCCTAATTTCAGCTGGCAAATGACTTCGGCGATATCTATTTCTAAGTGCTACTGCAACCGCGCGCTTAGCTTTGCTTTGTCCTACAATGTATTTGTCAAGTTCATTGACAATCTGTT
The DNA here is from genome assembly GCA_018715545.1 of Candidatus Caccovivens faecavium. Classification (GTDB taxonomy): domain Bacteria; phylum Bacillota; class Clostridia; order Christensenellales; family UBA1242; genus Caccovivens; species Caccovivens faecavium. The sequence goes on from DVLK01000056.1 coordinate 3,564, forward strand.
TTGGTGTGTAATTCATATCTTTCTCCCCTTTTTCTAATATTTAGCAATCATGTTTTATTATTTAATAAAATAATGGTTATTAAAGCTCTTCCACAATGATATTGTCATTTGTGAATACGCAAATTTCGCTTGCAATTTTAAGAGCTTTTAATGCAATTTCCTTTGCAGAAAAATCAGTATTTTGCATGAGCGCTTTCCCAGCAGCAAGTGCGTAATTTCCACCTGAACCAATAGCGCAAACATCGTCTTGTGGTTCAATCACATTCCCTGTTCCGTCCAAAATTAAAATTTGGTCATGATCTGCGACAATCATGAGTGCTTCTAACTGCTTCATAATTTTGTTTGTTCTCCAAAGCTGAGCAAGCTCAACAGCGCTACGCATTAAATTGCCGGCAAATTTGTTTAACATTTCTTCAAAACGCTCACTGAGAGCAAAAGCATCGGCAACAGAACCTGCAAAGCCGATGACAACCTGATTATTAAAAATTCTTCTAACTTTGCGCGCATTATTTTTAAATATGATGCTGTTTTGCATGGTGACCTGTCCGTCGCCTGCAACTGCGATTTTGCCATTTCTCTTAACGGCGCAAATGGTTGTTCCTCTGAAAATACTTTCCATAATAGTTCTCCTTAAATTCTGTGATAGCCTCGCTTTTAAATAAAAGACTATCATTCTTTTTTATTATATCATAGTTCAAACTTAAAAGCATATGATTTAACACACTTTTTTGTAATAATTTTTCGATTATGAGCTTTGTGCAGGAATTTTCTGGGTATTCTTGTAAGTTTCGTCCCTCTGCTTCATTCATTAGGTTAAAGGCAAGATAGTTTGCCACAAGCAAATTTTCATGCACTCCTCCTATTCCTAAGAAACTACCGCCAACAAAGAGATTATGATAATTTTTAACCTGCAAATATTTATTTAAACAGGCACTTGAATGTAAATAGGTGCGTTTATAAATCTTGCCAAATTCGGAAATGTTTGCCCCTTTAAATGCACTTATGCCTCCTATAAGCTTTGCCTGTTCATTGTCACTTAGCGCGGAATAAAAGTCAAGTAGTATATAGTCGCCATCCTGCTTTCTCAATCTGATAGAAGCATAAGGCTTAGAACCTTGATTAAAGATTGGTCTTAAAAATGTACGCAGGGAATTATTCTCCGCTCGCTTTTCTATGCTTATTTCATTTAAAAGCTTTGAGCCATCATATACGCTTCGATATCTTTTTAAATTATCACATAGAAGCATGTATTCATCTTCACTTAAATTTACATGATAAAAATCATCATGGTCATGATGAAGATTTTTAATGTCAATGTAAGACAATTTTAATGGTGCAGGATGGAAATATTCCACTTTATTTTCACCGATATATTTCGAGAGATTGTCAATTAATAGTTTTGTAGTGTTATTCCCTGTCGTAATTAGAGAAAGCTCACTTAAATTGAGTTCATTTATCTCCGCATCAATAAAAGAAACATTTGGAAAGCTTTTGAGCGAATTTTCCATAATTTTTACAAAATCGTGGTCAATATTTTCTAAATTTACACCTAAACGCTTTGCTGTTAGGTATGTCGGGCTATTCCATGCAGAAAGCTCTTCTTGCATTTCTTTTTTAAAAGGTAATGACTTTTCCATTTGACACATCAAAGGCTGTTCGTGGTTAAAAATATGCACGACAAAGCCATTCCTCGCAAGAATATAAGCAATCTCTATTCCTACAAGTCCCCCGCCGATTATTTTTATATACTTTCGCTTAACCTCGCCTGTCAAGCTTCGTTATCCTCTTTTGGCTTTACATAACTACACTTAGAGCATTTGACTATTTTGCCTTTCTTTATAAGGTAATTTCCACATTCTGGGCATTTTTCGCCTGTTGGAATATCCCAGCTCATAAAGTTGCAACCCTCTCTATCTTCGCAAGCATAGAAAGTCTTACCCCTCTTTGTTTTAAGCGCATAAACTTTTTTCCCGCAATTAGGGCAAATTCCAACACTCTTTTTCTCTTCTTTTTCGTTATAAGGCATGATATTGCGACACTTAGGGAAATTTGAACACCCTAAAAATTTACCAAACCTTCCCTCACGAAGAAGCATCTTGTGTCCGCATTTATCACAAATTATGTCTGTTTCAATCGGTTCTGCTTTCATGGTTACAGAGGAAGCATCTGCCTTTTCAAGTAATCCCTTAAAGCCATTCCAAAAGCTAGATACAACATCGTGCCAATCATCTTTATTTTCGGCAATGTCATCAAGTCTGTTTTCCATGTGAGCCGTAAATTTAACATTGATAACACCACTGAAAAACTTTTCAAGATATTCAGTGATTTTCCTGCCAAGCTCTGTTGGGACAAGATATTTACCCTCCTTTTCACAATAACTTCTGGCAGTTAAAATTGTGATAGTAGCAGCATAAGTTGCAGGACGACCAATACCTTTCTCTTCCATTGCCTTTACAAGGCTAGCTTCTGTATATCTAACAGGAGGCTTTGTAAACTTTTGCTCTTCTTTAATGTCAGTTACTACAAGCTTTTCTCCCTCGGTTAAGGCTGGAAGCTTACTAATCTCTTGCTTTTTATCCTTATCTTCGTCCACAAATTCCTTGTAAACGGCAGTGTAGCCAGCAAATTCCAAAGTTCTTCCACTTGCTTTGAAATTATACCCGCCCGCATCAATACTCACCGCGACATTGCTGTATTCCGCCTCAATCATTTGGCTTGCTAAAAAGCGTTCGTAGATGAGTTTATATAACCTATAATTGTCCTTTGTTAAACTATCTTGTACCATTTCTGGCGTGATTTGCATCGAAATAGGACGAATAGCCTCGTGAGCATCTTGTGCATTTTTCTTAGTTACATAGATATTTGGCTTTTCTGGTAAATAATTTTTGCCATATTTATTCGCAATAAAATCTCGACAAGCTTTTTGCGCTTCCTCTGAAACACGGGTTGAGTCAGTTCTTATATATGTGATAAGCGCAATTTTACCCTCGCCTTTAACTTCAACTCCTTCGTATAATTCCTGCGCGGAGGCTGTTGTCTTTTTTAAACTCATTCCAAGCTTGTTTAGTGCATCTTGTTGCATAGTACTTGTGGTAAATGGCGCAGGAGCGTGTGACTTTGTTTTGCTCTTTTTGATGCTTTCAACAATAAAATCGCTGTTTTTGATAACTTTAAGAGCCTCATCGACCATATCTTTGTTTTCAAGTTTGATTTTTTTATTTTTGTATGATTGTAATGTCGATTTAAACGCTATTTTTGACTTTTCGTGAAAAGCGGTAACCGTCCAATACTCTTCTGGCTTAAAGTTTTCAATTTCCTTTTCTCTGTCAACAACAAGTTTAAGAGCCACCGATTGCACCCTTCCTGCTGAAAGTTTTGGTGCCACCTTTTTAGAGATGATAGGTGAAAGTTTATAACCCACAATCCTATCCATAACACGGCGCGCTTGTTGAGCGTTAACCAAGTTTAAATCAATTTCCCTTGGACTTTTTAGAGCCTTTTGAACGGCATTTTTTGAAATTTCATTATACTGTATTCGACACTTTTTGTTTGTGTCTAAGTTTAAAACATTTGCAATATGCCATGCAATAGCCTCCCCTTCGCGATCGGGGTCGGTTGCAAGAAGCACTTCTTCCGCCTTATCAGCTTTATGTTTAAGCTCGCTTATAAGCTCCTTTTTATCTGGCTTATTTTCATAATGAGGTTCAAAATTATTGTTAATATCTATGGCAAAACTTTTGACAGGTAAATCCCTGATATGTCCTTTTGTAGCGAACACCTCATAACCTTGACCAAGATATTTTTTTAATGTTTCCCTTTTTGCTGGCGCTTCAATAACAACAAGTTTCAAATGAATTCTCCTTTTTAACTTAACATATATGTTTTAGCTGGCATTCTTTTTATTAAACCACGAATTTCAAGCGTTGTCAAACAACTATTTAAAATATTTGTTGGAAGTTGAGAATTTTTTGCAAGTTCATCAAAGTCTTGTTCCCCGTTTTTTAATAGTTTTAAGATGATTTCTTCATCCATGCTAACTTCCACCGCTCTCTTTGCCAGCTTAGGACTGTCCATATTATATCTTATTAAAATATCTTCTGGTTCAAGCACACATTCCGCTTGTGCCGACCTAATGAGAGAATTTGGAAGCTCGCTTTTTAAAGAATTAATGTTTCCAGGCACAGCAAACACATCTCGCCCATAATCAAGAGCATATTCTTTCGTATGTATAGTTCCGCTCTTTTTACCCGCTTCCGTAATTAATGTGCCAAGTGACAACCCTGCAATTATGCGATTACGAACGGGAAAAGTGTATTTAGTTGGCTTAGCAAACGGTGGATACTCACTGATAAGTAGCCCTTTTTCTGCAATTTCGTTTGCAAGATTGGTGTTAGCCTCAGGATAAATGTGATTTAATCCGCCTCCTAGAACGGCAATAGTCTTTCCGTTTACTTCAAGTGCCTTTCTATGAGAAATAGCGTCAACTCCGTAGGCAAGCCCACTCACAACAGTAAGCCCTGCACTTGCAAGCACACCTGCAAATTTCTCGGTCACATACCTTCCATAATTTGATGGCATACGCGTTCCAACAATGGAGATAGCATCTGTGTTTAATAGTGAAATATCTCCCTTGTAATAAAAAAGCATAGGAGCGTCATCCAGATATCTAAGCTTTTCTGGATATTCCGCGTCCATAATTGTAATTACTTTAATGTTGTCCTTTTCAAGATTAGCTAAATATGACCTAAAAAGCCTATCGTCGCTTTTCTTTGCAAGATTTGCATATTCATTTGTAGATAAAAGCTTGTCAATCTCTTTATTATCTACAATTTTTTTTATTTCCGTAACTTCTTCTCGTTCTATAATATCCATAATCTTTGCTAACTTTTTATTAGGTATTTCGACTAAGGATAAAAAGGTTAAAATGTTTTTGTTCATAGCTTCCTTTTAAAGATAGCGATTTTTTATTCACATTGTCAAGCGTTTTAATAAAATTTATTTATGAGTTAAAATACTTTCTATCAAGCCCACGATAGGAAATTGCTTCCGCTATATGTGCTGGTAATATGTTTTCTTCACCAGCAAGATCCGCAATTGTTCGTGCAACCTTTAATATTCTATCATGAGCACGCGCGCTTAATTTTAGATTTGTGAATGCGTATGACATAATTTGTTGACATTCTGGTGAAAGCTTACAAAATTTCTTTGTCTGTGGTACGCTCATTTTTGCATTACAAAACACCTTACTATCTTTAAAGCGTTCTAGTTGTAATGCTCTTGCCTTGTCAACTCTCTCTTTGATTTTGCTTGTTGGCTCTTCCTTATTCTCATCATTAAGCTCTCTATATGTTATATTATCAACTTCCACATGTATGTCAATTCTGTCCATAATAGGTCCAGAGAGCTTTGATAAATATCTATGTATCTGCGATGGTGAGCAAGTGCATTCTCTATCCTTAGAACCGTAGTTACCACATGGACAAGGATTCATAGAAGCAATGAGCGTAAAACAAGCAGGATAAGTTATCGTCTGTTGTGCGCGTGCCACTGTGATATAGCCATCTTCTAGTGGCTGTCTGAGTGTTTCTATTAAGTTCCTAGAATATTCTGGAAATTCATCTAAAAATAGTACTCCATTATGAGCCAAACTTATTTCACCAGGCTTGCTGTGCGCTCCTCCACCAGTCAAACTTATGGCTGTTGCAGTGTGGTGAGGTGTTCTAAAAGGACGCTCTGTAATGATGCCTTGTTTCAAATCTAACTCGCCTGCGATAGAATGTATCTTTGTAACCTCTAATGCTTCATCGAAGGTAAGATTTGGAAGTATTCCCGAAAAGCACTTAGCAAGCATACTCTTTCCGCTTCCAGGAGGCCCTATCATAAGCACATTATGCCCGCCTGCCGCAGCAATTTCAAGCGCACGCTTAGCCATACGCTGACCCTTTACATTTTCAAAATCAAGCTTGTTTGTGTTAGATAGTGCAATATCTTCAAAACACATAGTTTTTACTTTAAACGCTTCCTTTTCGACTTCATTATTTAAAAAAGCTACAACCTCTCTTAAATTATCAAAAGCATAGCAATCTATATTAGAAATAAAACTTGCCTCCTTAGCGTTTTCTTTTGGAATAATGAAATTTTTATAGCCGAGAGAGCGCGCAGAAATTAACATAGGCAGAACACCTCTAACCTTTTTTATTCGCCCGTCAAGAGAAAGCTCACCTAAAAAGATATAGTTTTTATAATCTTTCTTATGTATCTGTTCAGAAGCGGAAAGTATGCCAATGGCAATACCTAAATCATAGATTGGCCCTTCCTTTTTTATGTCAGCTGGCGCTAAGTTTATGGTATAATGTTTTAAGGGATATTCAAAGCCACTATTGCGAATAGCGGATTTCACACGCTCTTTTGCCTCTTTAACAGCGGTATCGCCAAGCCCGACTAAGTCAAAATGTGGCATGCCACCAACTAAATCACTCTCAATCTCCACTAAAAATCCGTCAATCCCCGTTAAGCCAAAGCTCATAAGTTTAGATAACATATCTTCCTCCGTACATAACTTTTCTTTCTGTCTAAATGCATATTATGCAATTATTGCCACCATAAAGGCTACAATTGTCTAAATACATTTAAAATATCAAAAAAGAAAAACTACATCAAAATCTTTCTCATTATAACACCATTTATCATTTAGACCAAATCTTTTTGAACAAATATTTAAAAAAAGAAACTTACTTAAACAAAATACAACACTATTCGACCTTTTTGAAATATATTTCATATTATTTTTAGCAACATTTGTCGAAACACTTTGATTTTAATTTAAAGCGTGCTATGATATATGTGTTTCTTATAAAAAGAGGTGAAAAAATGAAAAAAACTATTATAATTACAGGAGCATCTGGCGACATAGGTAAAGCAATCGCTGAAAAATTTGCCAAACTTGGCTATAACCTTGCCCTATGCTCTAATAAAAACAATGTTGAATACGATGACGACATAAAATCTAAATATAAAATTGAGATTAAAAACTATAAAATGGACATCTCCGATTTTAAGCAAGTCGAAACCGTATTTAACAAGATATTTAGCGACTTTGATGCAGTTAATGTGCTTGTTGCTAATGCTGGAATAAGTGAAAAGCGCAAGCTAATAATTGATGTCACAAATGAAGAAATTAATGACCTAATAGACATCAATCTTAAAGGTAGTATTGTTTGTTCGCGTGAATTTGTTAAGCATGTCATGGATAAGAGCGGAAAAATCATCTTAATCGGCTCATTTGTTGCAAACTATGGTTGCGCTTGTGAAAGTGTATATAGTGCAAGCAAAGCAGGACTTGTCGGGCTATGCAAGTCACTTGCGAACGAGTTAGGAAATTTTGATATAACTGTCAACATGGTTAATCCTGGCTTTATTGACACAAAGATGAACAATAATCTCACCAGCGCAGAAAAAGAAGATATCGAAAATATGACACCACTTATGCGCCTTGGTGAGGCTGTCGATGTGGCGGAAGCCGTTGCGTTCTTGGCAGAAGATAGCGGAAATTTCGTGACAGGTCAAGCTATCAATGTTGATGGTGGCTATATACCTTTATAATAATATAATCAACAAAAAATTTTTTCTATATTAACCAAACACAAAAGAAAAATAAATTTAATAAATCCCTTTAATTCGCTTATATTAGCTTGTCTTAAATGATAATCATCTATTTCGCAATGAACTGTAAATTTGTATATTTACACACCACTTATTGCATACTACACCATATATTGTGGTATTATGTCAAAATAAATCACAGAAACAGCGCGTTTTTTAAGATTTTGTAAAAACTTAATCGAAATTTGTTAATTTTAATTGCATAAACTTTCGATATATGTTATAATACATGTGTTTAACAACAAAAGGAGAAAAATTATGAGTAAACAACAAGTTACATACGAAGGATTGACGCCTGCACAACAAAAAAGTTTTAATCTTATTCAATCCGTTGGAATATATGAATTACGAGCACTCGCAAGAGTTTTTGGCGAGCCATCACCTACCACACTTAGAAGAAATGAACAAATAAAATATATTATGGATGTTATTATTTCTGGTAAAGATTTAAAGCCTATTCCTCTTCGCCAAGGAAGACCTTATAAGGAGCTTTCAAATATTGAACCAATACTTGAAGAACTTTCTGAAATCACTGGAAAAGATTATACATTGAAGAAAAATCAAGAAAAAACTGCAAAAACCTATGGTAAAGTTTTCACTTTTAAGCAAGTTGAACAAAAGACTGTTGAGCAAAAACTTTTCCCTATAAAGGTTAAAGGTGTTGTACTTACTAATCCAGATAAATCTCTATACCTATTAAACGAAAACAGTTCTCTCCCTGTTCTTATCAAAAATTTCGATAAAGTCAATGAGTTTGATTATATAACAGGCAGTGCTGTTATTATGAATGATAGTCACGAATACATACTTGACAACATCGAAACAATCAATTTTGTAAATTATAAAGATTATGCTCCAAAGAACATCGAATTTACCCCTACACTACCTTCTGCTAACATTAAAGTAGGAAAATCTGAAATTAAACTTGGCAGTCGATATCTATTAAATCAAGCAAAGCTCACTGAACCTAACCTCAAAACTTTGCTTGCAGTTTTGAAGAAAAATCGCATATTTACTATTGCCCTTGCAAGCAATGTACTTTATGAAGATTGCATAGCACTTTCATCTTTGGGCTTCGACAATATGTTTTTATTAAAATATGATGACGAGCCAAAGACATACGATGATAAGGTAAATATGTTTATTGAAAATATTAAACGCCTTCAAGCTGTTGGCACAAATGTTGCCATTTTCGTGCAAGACATTGTAACAGTTGCTCATACACTTGATGCATATTATAAAAACTCACCAAAAACATACTTTAACCATACAGAAGAAACAGCAAGCACAATTAAAGAAATTGTTATGCTTGCAAAAAGCAATGTTGAAAACACCACCACCCTATTCATCACCAACGATGAAAGCGATAACATGGATGCACTATACTCCACTTGCATCAGTAAAGTTTCCAACAAGGTTCAACTGTAATAAATCAATTTAATTGTTTAAAATAAAGCGCACCAATCACTGGTGTGTTTTATTATTGATATTAGTAATGTTGTATTTTATTTGACATACTTAATTTTTTTTCATATAATTACACAAGGTGAATTATGTTTTTATTTAACAATAGTTTCGAAATTTTTGGTCTTACCATAAATTATTATGGATTAATAAGCGCTCTTGGCTATCTTGTTGGCGTGATTGTTTCATGCTTTTATGCTAAAAAAAGAGGATTTAAAGCGGATGACATAATTACACTCGCCTGTTTTGTCATTCCTCTCGCAATAATTGGTGCAAGAATTTATTATGTCCTCTTTTCACTTGATGAGTTCACTAATTTTTGGGATGTCTTTAAAATCTGGGAAGGTGGCCTTGGCTTTTACGGAGGCTTAATTGGTGGCGCTCTCGGCGTTGTATTATATTGTGTCATATTTAAAAAGAATTTTTTAAAATTAGCCGATGTTGTTGTTGCAGGGCTTGTTCTTGGTCAAGGAATTGGCAGATGGGGAAACTTTGTCAACCAAGAAGCATTTGGCTATTACATTGACAATCCAAGCATGCAATGGTTCCCTTTTGGTGTTTACATTGAACATTGCCATCAACCTGGCTGTGCCTGCCCTGGATACGGCTGGCATTTGGCAACATTCTTCTATGAATTTATTAATAACACCATTATTTTCATCATTTTAAGTGTGCTTCTTTTTAAAGTAAGATTTAAAAATGATGGTATAGTTGCAAGTTGCTATTTAATCATGTATGGCTGCTGTCGTTTCATTGTGGAAGGACTTAGAATGGACAGTTTGTATCTTGGACCATTCAGAATATCACAGCTTTTAAGTATCGTATTTATCATCTGTGGCATCGCCTATATTGTCTTTTGCGCAATTAGGAATAAACGCAAGAAAACACCTGATGAAATTATCAGAGATGTTTTAAAGAATGATTTAAAATAATCCTTTTTTGTTTTTACTTTCATCTTTTAATTTTAAATTTTGCTATTTTAGCAAAATTTTTTATTGCCTTTCAACAAATATTCTCTAATGCGAATACAAGCACCCTTTTTGAGAGATAATTTTAATATGCGAGGAAGAATAGGTAATGTCAAAAAATCAAACATATTGAGCGCGGTCCTCATATCTTTTCTTGTAATTTATATCACTTTTATAATTCTAAACATACTCTTATTTAGCTATTATAAAGCAATTTGGTTCTATGCATTTTGCACGCTTACAGGACTATATGAAATATTAAAAAGTCGATTTTTTAAATTAGATAGCGCATTTTATTTTGGAACTGCAATTTTCTTAGTTGGCGTAAGCGGATTTGTCTATACATTCACAAATACATTAGATTATTTAAGCATATACCTCTTATCTAGTTTTGCCTTAGCTTCCATGCTATCTTTCTTAGTTTGCGGGCAAAAATTTCACCTTATCATATTTTATTCGCTATTTTTCGTGCTTATCTTTCAACTTTTATATAAATTAAATTTAATAACTTATAGCATTTCTATTGCAATTTGCCTATCATTTTTGCTATTATTAATAGTGATAATAACTGTGAGTTTTTTATGTAGCAAAAAATAAAAGGAGTGCTAAAAATGAATTTTTCAGAACAATTTAATGGCTACAACAAACAAGAGGTCGATGCATATATAGAGCGTTTAAAAGCTAGCTATGAATCTAAACTTATGGACGAAAAATTGAAAACACTAGAAAGTGAAAGACGCCTTTTAAATTTCAAAAATCAGCACACAGAACTCGCCCATAAGGAAAAGAGTATTTTAGAAGCACTTGATGTACTTGAAAAAGCAAAAAAATTTCAAGAAGAAGGCACGCGCAGTTTTTATTCGTTAGTGTTTGACAAGCTGAAACTTTTGGTGCATGAACTTGATATGCGTTTTCCAAATATGCGCCGAAATACCGAATATAACAACATCTTGCAAGAACTATACAGCCTTATCACAGATTACAAAGATAAGTTTGTTCCTGAAAACTATATAAATAGCCCGATTAATTCTTCTAACGACAGTATGCGTCTCCTTTTAAACAAAATGCAAGAATATAAGACGCCTAAAAAAGAAGTACCAAAAGAGGTTAAAGTAAACACCAACAATATAGCCGACACCACAAAATATACCAACTTTTATAAAAGAAATAGTTTTGTTTTTAAACCAAAAGAAAAGCAATCAGATCTTCCTCAAACAGAACAGACACCTGCAAATAAAGCTGTTATAAATGAAAAGATAATTCCTAACGAAACTAAGTATCCTAAAAGCGAAAGTGGATTTAGTTTTGAAGAAGCCTTACACCCTAAGGTTGGCTTAGAGGAAATTATGAAAGCTTTTGATTTTTATAATGAAGGCAAAAAAAATAACCAAAGCGGACAAAAATAGTCCGCTTTTTTGTAGCTTCAAATGTCAAATCAAACGCAATGAATTTATTTAAAAAAATTTAATAATTTAGTTATAAAGGTTGAAAAAATAAGGCTAATGATGTAAAATATTAGCATAAACTTGTGATAATTCATTTAAAATTATTTTTAACACAAAGCATAAAATGCAGTATTAATATCATGCGTATCTAATTAATTCACATTGTTTGAATTTCAATTGTAAATAGGAGAAACCTATGGAAGAAATGTTAAAAATTGTCAATGTTAATAAAGTATATAAAATAAATAAATATGAAAATTTCCAAGCCCTACATAACATAACCATTTCTTTTAAAAGTGGCGAGCTTGTGTCTATCGTTGGAGAAAGTGGAAGTGGTAAATCCACCCTTATGAACTTAATCGGCGGGCTTGACTCCGATTTCACAGGCAATATTATAGTTGGCGAGCAAGATTTGAGTAAGCTAACTGACAAAGAGTTAGACAGGTATAGAAAGGATAAGGTGGGATTTGTTTTTCAATCTTTTAATCTTATATCTCACTTATCGATACTCGATAATGTCACTTTGGCTTTGACTCTCTCTAATGTCAGTGAGAAAGAAAAGGTAGAGCGCGCCACTAGTATTTTAAAACTTGTTGGACTTGAATCACAAATAAAGAAAAAACCAACACAACTTTCTGGCGGACAAAAACAAAGAGTGGCTATCGCCCGAGCATTAATTAATAATCCTGATATCATCATTGCTGACGAACCGACAGGTGCGCTAGACACTTCCACCACCATGCAAATACTAAAAATTTTGAAAGAAATAGCTGACAGCGGAAAGTTGGTAATTATGGTTACACACTCAGAAAAGGTCGCTTCAATCTCCTCTCGTGTTGTTGAAATTTCAGACGGCAGAATCGTCAGTGATAAACAAAACACGAAGTATAAGAAAGAAAAAGCTAAAATTTTTAAGGAAAATATAGAAAAAAAAGAAGAAAAATCATCAAAAAAGCCTTTAAAACAAAACTTATCATATCTTTCAGCAATTAAATTATCTTTCCATAATATGTGGGCAAGTAAAACAAAAAACTTACTTATGGCATTTGGTGTGGCAATAGGAATTGGAAGTTTGCTACTTATGCTTTGTTTTAGTTCTGGCATCACGGACTACATAAACAACACTATGAAATCCTACTCCGATCCAACTATCGTCACAATATCAAAACAAAGCGAAAGCATATCTAGCATACCACTATTTGACGCCGAGGGAACAGAGATTGCCAAGCTTAAAGATGGTATAAATAAATATTTACAGGAAAATGATTATGACTACGAAGTAGCCGATGAAGATTTGACTCCTGGATTTAATATAATGACCATGCTTGGACCAGTTTCTGCCTATTTAGAATATGATATCAATAATGACGGCGAAATTACAGACGATGAAAAACTTAATATTTTTTACCTATATACCACCCCGCCATACTACTCTGAAACTAATTTGGTGGAAGGAGATATGTCAACAAGTTCTGGTGGAGTTATGCTCACTCCTGCCGTATATAGTTTCTTTGGCGAAGAAACGCCTATTGGCAAAAAGATTGACTTTTTTGTAGATATAAATTTGCCAAATTATGACCAAGAAATACCAATCAATCAAGTGGAAATCACTGGCATTGTCGATACATCCGTGATGAGTGGGTTTCCTATTCTTTATATTGATTATGACTTTTTTATGTCCTATTATGATAACTATTCTACACCGCAACCAACCACCTATTACATTCAGACGCCTAATGAAACAATATCTAACGCAATCAATCGTTATATTTCCACCCTTGAAGGCTATACAGGCTCAATTGAGGAAAGTTTGGCAAATATGTTCCAAAGCATGGCAAGCACAATAGGCACCTCCCTTGTTATTCTATCAATCATTTCACTCGTGGTGTCCGCTATAATGATTTTGGTTGTCATGTATATGAGTGTCACAGAAAGAACCAAAGAAATTGGCGTATTAAAGTCGATAGGCGCACGAAAAAAAGATATTCACCGTATCTTTTCTTCTGAGAGCTTCCTCGTGGGCTTACTTAGTGGTATTTGCGGACTTATTGTCGCTGGCATACTCCTTGTAATAATTTACATCGTATTAATCAATTTAGTTGGTATAGCTCCACTTTCGTTTAAATGGTATTATGTCTTTATTGCACTTGGTGTTTCAATTGTCATTAGCATACTTAGCGGACTTTATCCAGCAAGCAAAGCTGCGCGCCTTGACCCTGTGGAATCACTTAGACGCGAATAAACCAAACCCTATTTGGATTATGTGATATTTCGTTAAAACAACAAAATAGATAATACTAAATTAATATAAAATCTCTTTTAATAAATTTAAACATAATAAGAGGAAAAGATGATAAAAGAATTTTTAATTCAAAACGCTGAGGAAGACTTAAAACATTTCCATGAGAAGCTAATTTACACTAAGCTTCCTGTATATGGTATACGAACAGAAAAGTTAAGAAAGTTTGCTTGTTTATTAGCAAAAAATGGAATTGTTCCAAATGATATTGAAAACACTTCACACGAGGAAATTCTTTTAAAAGGACTTGTGCTTTCAAAACAAAAATGGACAGATGTAGAAATTATCAAAGCCTTTGAAGAATTTAACTCTTACATTGATAATTGGGCAACTTGTGATATGATTACCTCCTCACTAAAAAGGTTAAAAACTGAAAACGGACGGAGATATTTTCTCTCACTACTAGATAATGACAATTTCTATAAAAAGCGAATTGGCATAATAGGTTTGATGTCGTTTTTCTTGGATGATGAAAATTTGGATGAAATTATAAGTTCGCTCATTTCGCTTTCAAACACCCTGTCACCTAAAACCTCCTATTCTTTTGCAGGCACAACCGAAGAAAAAATTGACAATTTAAGCGAATACTATGTAAAAATGGCAATAAGTTGGTATCTCTGCACGCTTATTTGCAAAAATTACGACTATGGCAAAACCGCCCTTCAAAAATTTACCGACAAATTTATTCGCAACAAAACAGTTTCAAAGTGTCACGATTCATTCCGCCTCTCGCCCGACCAAAAAGAGGAATTAAAAAAACTTAAAATTTAAACATAAATAAAAATAATAAAATTTTCACTTTTTTTAAAAAAATTTCAAAAAATAGCTAATTTTAGCTGTTTTTTTATTAACACGATTATATTCACCAAAATATGATAGCTCATAATTAATCATTTTAATGTTAAACAAAAATACCTCCTCCGTCATAGACTTTATTTGTAAGGAGGAAAAATGAAAATTTGGAAAAGACTAACTATGCTTTGCTTAGCATTACTTATGGTGACAAGTTGTGGCTTGCTTTTTGGTTGTAACAAAAAGGACTACAACAAGATTGAGCTAAATGAAGTTACTCACAGCATCTTCTATGCTCCACTCTATGTTGCTATGAACAATGGCTACTTTGAAGATGAAGGATTAACTGTTTCGCTCACAAATGGCGGTGGTTCGAACACATCTATGAGTGCACTTCTCTCAGGCTCGGCAGACATGATTTTAGCGGGACCAGAAACGGCAGTTTATACAAATCAACAAGGAGTGGCAAATGCCCCTGTTGTATTTGGTCAGCTTACGCAATGCGATGGTTCTTTCATCGTTTCAAAAGAGGCTATCGAAGATTTCAGCCTAGAAGACATGGTTGGAGAAACTATCATTGGCGGAAGAGCTGGCGGGCTTCCTGCAATGACGCTTCAATATATTATTGAAGCAAATGGTTATGAGATAGGCACTGGTGCTGACCAAATAAATTTAAGAACCGATGTGGCATTTGATTTAACAGCAAGCGTTTGGGAAAATGACGACACAGTTAAATACTGTACATTATTTGAACCAACGGCAACAAATGTTGTAAATTCAATAGCTGGCTCTGAAATTGTTGCAAGTTTAGGCGAACTTTCTGGCTCAATCCCATACACCTGCTTTATCGCTCGCGAAAACTATATTGAGGACCACAGTGATGTGGTTGAAAAATTTTTAACAGCCGTTAAGCGCGCTTACAACTATATTGTCACTAACGATTCCTACGCAGTTGCGCAAGCGCTTTTGCCGTCCTTTGATGGAAATACTGTGGAAGAACTACAAGTGGCAGTAGAGCAATATGTTGCAATAAATGCGTGGAGTTCAAACATGATTATGTCGAGCGAAAGTTTCGACAACCTTATGAATGTTATGCTCAACGCCGATGTTATCACAGAGAAATCGGTTTTCTCTGAAGTTGTTGATAACACCTATGTTGAAAATTTACTTGAAGAAAGTGTAGCATAAAAACTAAAATAAAATCTCTAAAATTTTATTTCTCACAAAAAAATCACTATTTTTAACAAAATTTTTGACTAAAAATCAAAAAAAATCTTAAAAATAGTGATTTTTTAATAAAATTTTATAAAAAATACAGTTTTTTTAATAATTTTAATATCTTAAAAGTAGAATGTTATTGTAAAATTAAACTAATTTTTCCATATTTTTAACATAGTCTTTGCAATAGGAAAAAACATCATCGTAAATTTCCTCACTTTCAAGGTCGCATCCGCAACGCTTTAAAAGTGTGATAGGGCTGGCTGTTGAACCAGATGAAAGGAATTTTTTATACTGTTCCACTGCGCCCTCGGTTTTCTTTAAGATATTTCGTGCGATATTGATTGCCGAAATCATGCCGGTGGCGTATTTGTAAACATAGAAGTGAGAATAGAAATGCGGTATGCGTGCCCATTCATATTGCATTTCATCTATCTGTTCAACCTTGTCACCATGATAAAAATCATTTAATTCTTTATATTTATTGCACATGCTTTCTCTGGTGAGAGCTTCGCCCTTTTCATAAGTAGCATGCGCCCACTCCTCAAATTCGCTAAACATGGTCTGTCTAAAAATGGTGGAGCGCACTTCGGTGAGAAAGTAATCATAATAATATTTTTTCTCTTCATCTATCTTAGCATTTTTAAGAAGATAATCGAGAAGAAGCATTTCATTTGTTATACTTGCTACCTCTGCCACAAAGATAACATAACCCGCCGTTTGAATTGGCTGATGTGTGTTAGAATAATAGGAATGCATAGCGTGACCTAATTCATGAGCAAGCGTGAACACGGAAGATAAGTTCCCTTCAAAATTGCATAAAACCACTGGCGTTGCTCCATAGCAACCCCATGAAAACGCTCCACTATCCTTATTTAGATTTGGATAGACATCTATCCAGCGCTCCTTAACCGCCTTATCAATTAGTGTAACATAGTCATCACCAAGCACTGATAGCGCCTTTTTGATTAACTCAATCGCCTCTTCATAGGTAAATTTTTGCTTAGGCATTTTTGAAATTGGCGCGAAGGTGTCATAAATTGCTACTCTATCAAGATTTAATGCCTTTCTTTTAATTTCATAAAAATCTTGAAGAATTTTTATATTTTCACGCACTTTTTTCAAGAGCATATAGTATGCCTTCTCGCTTGCTTCCTCGCCATAAATCTTTTTTGCAAGAGCCGACTTATAATTTCTGATTTTAGCAAAAGTGCAAACTTCTTTAACATCGCTTGCATAATTGTTTGAAATGAAATTTATAAACTCACCAAACTTCCCGTTCATCCTTTTATATGCATTTTTTCTTAAAGTTCTATCATCACTTTCCGCATAGACAGAAAAATTAGACTGGTTAAAAGGATGTTTGTTTTTAAATTTATCTTCAATTTCACCAAAATCTAAGTCAACATCGGCAAACTTGTCAAAATTATCGGTAAATCCGCCTAAAAAATTTCCCAACTTTGAAATCAAAAGCTCTTCTTTTTTAGATAAAATGTGTTTTTTGTCACGCCTGATTGAATTAAATAACCTGCTGTAATTTTTAAAACGCTTATTTTTTTGTAAAGCTTTCAACTTTTCATCAGAAAAACTAGCTATTTCAACTTCAATATACGCCGAATAAGTGAGATAGAGCGTTTGAAGATTGGTCAATTTTTCACACATAACATTTGCCTTTATATCGGCATTATCCACCCTCTTTGAGAGCTCACTATATAATGTCAAAAAGCCAAATTCTTTTTCAAAAGCATAACTTTTTTCTAAACACTCAAAAAGCATATCATCGTCATCGAGTTTCCCCTCAAACTTTTTTATCTCTTTCATTTTAGAAGAGAGTTTTTTCATTCGTTTATAAAAATCGTCATCACTTTTGCAAAATTTGGTTATGTCCCATTTATATTTCTCTTCAATTTCGCTTCTTTTTTTCATAATTACCTCACAAAATATTTATCCATCTTAAATCTTTTCCAAGGTTCTTTGGTGGTGTCAGGGCAAGCCATAAACACCATTTTATCTTTTGTAGTTGGATGTGTGAAAGAGAGTTTTCCTGCCCACAGCCCTAAGTTTTTAGATGCCATATTCTTATTTTTGCCATATTTTGCATCGCCATACAGCGGATAACCAAAGGAAGAGAGTTGTACGCGTATTTGATGACTACGCCCTGTCAGAATTCTCACTTCAAGCAAGCTCATTTCGCCGTCATTTTCAAGTTCCTTATAGTTTAGTTCAGCTTTTTTTGCCCCGCTTGTAAGCATTGGAACGACTTTAACGATGTTTTCTTTTTCATTTTTTTCAAGGTAATTTATAAGTGTTTTGTTTTTTTCTCTAACCACCTTTGTGCTTACCGCATAATATACCTTTTCAACATTGTGGCTAGCAAACTCTTCTGACAAACGCTTAGCTGACTTAGAATTGCGCGCAAACACCATAATTCCGCCAGTAGGTCTGTCCAGCCTATGCACCAACCCTATATATACCTCGCCAGGCTTATTGTACTTTTCTTTGATATACGATTTCACCATGGTCAGCATATCAATATCTTTGCTATTATCGCTCTGTGTAGGCACATTTTGAGGTTTTAAAACCACAATGATTTGATTATCTTCATAAAGCACATCTAATTTTTCCATATCTTCACCCCTGTCGCGCCACATGGCAAAATATAATCTTCACAAGTAGGCAAGCCTATCTCATCAGCTTCAACATTGTCCTTACCAAAAGTCCCTTTAAGAAGATTAGCAATAACCGTCGGTTGAAGCCCTGTTGTGTAGGAATTGATAAGAATAAAAAGAGGATTATCTGACATGACCTTTTTTACAAGTTCCACAAAGTCGGCAAGATTATCTTCAAGTTTCCACATCTCTCCGCTTGGACCTCTGCCATAACTTGGTGGGTCCATAATGATGGCGTCATAGAAATTTCCTCGCCTAATTTCTCGTTCGATAAATTTTTGACAATCATCCACAATAAAACGGATGTTTGATATATTGTTGAGTTTCGCATTCTCTTTCGCCCGTTCTACCATGCCCTTAGACGCGTCAACATGTGTGACAATGGCTCCTGCCTTAGACAATGCCACAGATGCACCGCCCGTGTAGGCAAAGAGGTTTAAAACTTTAATCTCCCTTCTACTGTCTTTAACAAGCTTTTGCATAAGCTCCCAGTTGACCGCCTGCTCTGGAAAAATGCCAGTGTGCTTAAAACCCATAGGCTTAACGATAAATTTTAAATCCTTCCATGAAATTTGCCAGCTATCAGGTAAACTTTTGTTATAATGCCAAAGCCCACCACCTTCGCGTTTTTCATAATACGCATCGACATCTTTTCTTCTAAATAAATTACTTTTAGCATGCCAAATAACTTGCGGATCAGGTCGAAGCAAGTTAAACTTGCCCCAAGTTTCCAACTTATAGCCATCTCCCGTTGAAAGCACCTTATAGTCTTTCCATGAACTTGCAATTCTCATACTTTTTTCCTTATTAAATTTTAGATATTGAAACTGTCACTTTCTCACCATTAAACTCAAACTCAAAAGAGTGAGTTCCATTTGTGCCTTTTTTAGCAACATCACAAAGAGTGCCTTTTCTAATATCATCTTCGTGATTTAAAAGCGTTTTTGTTAAGTTCTCATCTCCATTGATTTCAATTTTGATGTGGTTAACAACTTCAAAATCGCTTTCCTTTCTAAAATTTTGCACTTTGCTGATAAATTCTTTAATCATACCCTTTTCAATAAGCTCAGCGTTTAAGGTTGTGTCAAGAATAACAGTTATTTCACCATTCGTTTCGCTGGAAAAGCCTTCCTTATTTTTAAGCGAAATTAAAAGGTCGCTTTCCGTTAAAACAACTTTTTCTCCGTTCACAACAAATGAAATTTCCTTATTATTTCTTACGCTGTTCACCAGTTCATTAGCGTTTGCGGAAGAAAGATAGTTTTTAATTCCTCCTAGTAATTTTCCATATTTTGGACCAACTGTTCTAAGTTGAGGCTTGATTTCATAGGAAACAAATTCGTCAGCATTATGAAGGATTTCCAAATTTTCAACATTGAGTTCGTCTTTAATTAAATTTATAAGTTCTTCGTTAAGACTAAGAGTATCCTTAGTGCAAACAAGCACTTTGGAAAGAGGTTGTCTGTTTTTCACATTGCTTGAACTTCGGCAAGCTCTGCCAAGAAGAACAATTTCCAAAACTTTATCCATTCCTTCATTTAGTGAATTATCAATCATCTTCTCGTCAGCCTCAGGGAATGCACAGAAATGCACACTTTCTGTGGCGTTTTTATCCAAACTTCTAACAAGGTTTTGATAGATTTCTTCGGCTATAAATGGCACAAATGGAGCAATAAGTTTCGACAAGTTCACCAAAACTTCATAGAGAGTTTTGTATGCTGCTTTCTTATCTTCGCTCTCCTCACTCCCCCAAAATCTTTCACGCGAGCGCCTAATATACCAATTTGAAAGTTTATCTACAAATTCGCTTATCGCCTTTGCTGGCGTTTGCATATCATATTTATCTAAGTTTTCATCCACAATTTTAATTAAAGCATTAAAATCGGAAAGAAGCCACTTATCGAGGAAGGAAAGTTTGCAGTCGGAAAGAGAATATTTTGTTGGGTCAATTTTGTCAATTTCCGCATATAAAACATAGAAGCAATAAACATTCCAAAGTGTGCCCATGAACTTTCTTTGAAGGTCAACAAGGTTTTCTTCAATAAATGGCAAACCTTGCGCTGGATTGCAACTTGAAAAGAAATACCACCTAACGCCGTCTGCACCATATTTTGAAAGCACATCCCATGGGTCAACGCCGTTTTTCAAACTCTTACTCATTTTCAAGCCGTTTTTGTCTAAAACTAAGCCAAGCACATTGCACGCTTTGAATGGTGCATTTCCAAACACTGCAGTGTTGACAGAGAGAAGCGTATTGAACCAACCTCTTGTTTGGTCAATCGCCTCGCTGATATAGTCTGCACAAAATGCCTTTTCAAAAATATCTTTATTTTCAAATGGATAGTGATATTGTGCAAATGGCATTGAACCACTGTCGAACCAGCAGTCCATAACCTCTGGTGTTCTTTTCATTGTTTTGCCACATTTTGGGCATGGAAATGTGATTTTGTCTAATGTTGGTTTATGAAGGTCAAAGTCACCTTGAACGCCAGAAAGTTCCTTTAATTCCTTAACGCTTCCTACAACATGGAAATGTCCGTTTTCGCATTTCCAAAATGGAAGTGGCGTTCCCCAATACCTATTTCTTGAAATATTCCAGTCGATGTTGTTGGCAAGGAAGTTTCCCATTCTTCCGTTTTTGATATGATCTGGTATCCAGTTGATTTTTTGGTTATTCTTAACAAGTTCATCGCGTATTGCTGTTGTTTTCACGAACCAAGCATCTTGTGCGTAATATAAAAGCGGGCTTTTACATCTCCAACAATGTGGATATGAGTGTTCAATTGGCTGAACTTTGAAAAGTTTTCCTTCTCTTTTAAGTTGTTCAATGATAGGCGCGTTTGCTTCTTTAACAGGTATACCCGCAAATTCAGTTTCCTTGGTCATCTTGCCAGCGTCGTCCACAAATTGAACGAAGGTTAAGCCATATTTCTGCCCAACTTTTGCGTCATCTTCACCAAAAGCAGGTGCGATATGAACAATTCCTGTGCCGTCATCAGTGGTCACATAGTCGTCAACTGTGACGATAAAGCCTTTTTTTACATCCTTTGCATAGTTAAAAAGTGGTTCGTATTTTTGATTTTCAAAATCCTTGCCTTTTTTGGTGTAAAGCTTCTTATATGTTCCTTCTTCAAACAATGTTGGAAGAAGTTTGTCAAGCATGATATAGTTTTCGCCTTCACAACTAATTTTCGTGTATTCTTCCTCAGGATTCATACAAAGAGCGATGTTGGAAGGAAGCGTCCAAGGAGTTGTTGTCCAAACAAGGAAATATGTGTTATCTTCTTGTAAACTTTTGAATTTCACAAAAATGGACTTATCTTTAACAATCTTATAGTTATCACCGTTTTCAAGTTCTGCCTTCGACAAACTTGTTCCACATCTTGGGCAATATGGCACAACCTTGTGGCCTTGGTAGATAAGTCCTTTCTTATCCATTTCTTTAAGTGCCCAAAAAACGCTTTCGATATAGGAATTTTCATAAGTAATGTATGGATGTTCCATATCTACCCAATAGCCAATTTTATTTGTTAAATCTTCCCACATAGACTTATATTTCCAAACAGAAGATTTGCATAGTTCAATAAACTTATCTATGCCATAATTTTCAATATCCTTTTTGCCATTGAAACCAAGTTCTTTTTCCACTTCCACTTCAACTGGAAGTCCGTGAGTGTCCCATCCAGCCTTACGGAAGATGTAGTAGCCTTTCATCGACTTATATCTTGGAATAACATCTTTCATGGCACGCGTTAAAACATGGCCGATGTGCGGCTTACCATTTGCTGTTGGTGGGCCGTCGTGAAGGACGAAATTCTTCCCGCTATCCTTATTTAAAGAAAGTGCTTTATCAACGATGTTATTTCCCTTCCAGAATTTCAAGATTTTCTCTTCGTTTCCAACAAAATCCAGTTTTGCATCCACTTTTCTATACATTTTCTTCCTCCATAAAAAAATTTCTTAGCAAAACAAGACTTCGCTAAGAAAGTTAACCACTTGTTTCACTACTATGAGCTAACACTCACTTCTTCTATCACGGGAAGTCCCGTCTAAGCTTACTAAAAATTTCAGCCAGAAGCTCGAAAAGTGATAACCCAACCATCGGCATATTGCCTTACACCAAACGGCAACTCTCTATAATGACAAATGGAAAGATATTGTCTTTTCTCAAACGCCTTTATGTGATATTTACAAACTATGTGATGTTAAAATTTTATTGACATAAAATTTTAATAAATT
>DVLK01000057.1 GCA_018715545.1 Candidatus Caccovivens faecavium
ATAAGAAATAAAAAAGAAAAAATAAAAGTTGTGGATGATTTTATATATTTTTTCATCAAGCTCATATTGTCATTCTGAGCGGAACGATAAAAAAGCGTAAAGTTTTATACACTTTTTTACGAAAAGAACTTTATCTTTTTCTCCACCATCTCGTCTATGCGTGCTATATAGTCCTCTATAAACTTACAATTTGGTTGTCTTTCTAGTCTGTTTTCCAAATTAAAAACTCGCTTACTGATAGCCCCAGCGCCAACACCAATAATTGAAGATACATCTTCCATACTATCAATATTAAATATGCACACATGACCATCTCTGAAATAGCCAACATTTTCAAGCCCACCTATCTGATGCTTCTGTCTGTAAATATAGTATGGCTTATATCCATTCTCTTGTAGCACACTTTCAGCATAGTCTATCATTTTTGGAACATCGCGCTGTGAAATTTGCGATTTGTCCTCTTTTAAAGGTGCGCCATTTTTTATTGTCAAGGTATGAACAGTTATATTTTGCGGTGCAAGCTCCAACAATGTATTTATGGAGCGTTTGAAAATTCCAAGCTTTTCCCCAGGAAGCCCAGCTATCATATCCATATTGACAATAAAATCATACTCCATAGCAAGCATATACGCTTCAAGTATCTGCTTGTTTGTTTGCTTTCTGCCTATTCTTTTTAAAGTTGTTTCACAAAAAGTTTGTGGATTTATGGAAATACGGCTTACATTGTGTCTTTTTAAAATTTCCAATTTTTCTCTTGTTATAGTATCTGCTCTGCCACATTCAACTGTAAATTCAGATACAGGATAGTTAATTTCCCCGAGCAATCTGTCAAGTTGCTTTGCAGTTAATACCGTTGGTGTTCCACCACCTATGTAAATAGTTCTAACGATATATGACTTTTCAGCAATAAGCTCTTTGACAGCTTTTAGTTCCTTTAAAAGGCAGTCTAAGTATGTATCGACCTTATCAGCCACTTTACATAACTCATTTGAAATGAAGGAACAATAATTACATCTAGTAGGACATATTGGAATGTTTATGAATAGGTCAACAAGCTTATCGTTTTTTATGATGCATTTTTGATGTTTCATGATTTCATAAACAAGTTTCGCCTTATCTTCATTCACAAAATATTCTTTCATCAAAACTTCTGGAACTATATGCTCTTTAATCTCTCCGCGCTCTACCATTTCGCGCATAAATTTACAAGGTCTTACACCAGTAAGCGATCCCCATGGCAAAATTTTTTTAGTGAGAGAGCTTAAAACTTGATAAAGATGATTTTTAAAAAAACTTTTGATGACACTTTTTTCTCTTAAAGCACTGAGTCCAACAGGTATGGTAAAAAATTTTACATATTCTTTTACTTCTCCATTATTTTCTACCTCTATCTTGCTTGTCAGCGTACTGTCCAAAGTGCTATCGCTATGATGCAAAGAAAAAGGTATATCATCCTCTGGATCAAAGAAGTTGACTAAGTCTTGCATATCGTTTTGGAAACACTCGCTGTCACAAACAATCTTCATTATTCACTCCTATATACTTTTTCTACACCCTTAACACTTTCAAAAGTTCTAATTGCGCTATCAATCTCACTTTTATCGTTTACTTCTAGTATTATATCAAAAACTAAATCATTTTTCACCTTTTTAGAAGAAAAACCTTTTAAGCTTAGCTTCAAATTTCTTGCTACATTGTTGATATAATCGCCAGCCTTATCATCATTTGAAATAACTTTGATGATAGCCAAAAATTTAGAGCCAGAATTTTGCTCCCATTTTGCCGAAATAAGCCTTTCGCTTTCAAGGTATTTTAAATTTGGACACTCTTTTCTATGTATCGTCACACCTCGCCCTCGCGAAATGTAACCGATAATATCATCGCCCATGACAGGTGAACAGCAACCAGCAAATCGAATTAAAAGTCCGCTGTCACCATCAATAAGCACACCATCCTTATTTTTCTTAACCTCAATTACCTTTTCGGTAACTTCTTTTGCCTTTTCTTTGTAATATAAATTGGTCAATCTACCGATGACAGAGGATGCTTGAAGTGTTCCTCCTCCAATCTCAGCATATAACATCTCTGGCGTTTCCATCATAAATGAGGAAGCGATTTCGTTTAAATACTTTTCTTTCTCCGCTTTTGTGATATTTAAATTCTTAGCTTTAAGCGCTTGTTCAAAAATATTTTTACCAATACGCGTGTTTTCCTCTTTAAATTCGCTTTTAAAGAAGGAACGAATTTTAGAGCGCGCCGAAGAAGTTTTGACATGCTTTAACCAATCACGCGAAGGTCCTTTGCTGTTTTGGTTGGTGATAATTTCCACAGTGTCGCCATTGTTTAGCTCTGTGGTAATTGGAAAAAGCTTGCCATTAATTTTTCCGCCAACACATTTGTTTCCTATCTCGCTATGAATGGCATACGCAAAGTCAATAACAGTAGAATGAACAGGAAGCTCTAAAACTTTACCTTTTGGCGTCTGCACAAAGATACTTTCACCATAGAGATCACTTTTTAAAGTTGCCAAAAACTCCTCTGGCGGAAGCTCGTCAGCATGTTCCAAAATTTCCTTGAAGCGGGCAAATTTTGCGTCAAATTTATTTGACTTTCTTCTTTCCTTATATATCCAATGCGCTGCAATACCATACTCAGCGTGCCTATGCATCTCAAAAGTTCTAATTTGGATTTCAAGAGGACGATTATTGTCAGCGATGATAGTTGTGTGCAAACTCTGATAGCCATTAGGCTTAGGATTTGCTATATAATCCTTAACGCGCTCAGGAATAGGCTTGTATATAGCGTGAATTTTACCAAGCACCGAATAGCAATCCTCCACACTTGGCACAAGCACACGCATAGCTAAAAGGTCATAGACTTTTCCGAGCGTTATATTTTTCTTTTGAAGCTTTTTATAAACGCTATAAAAATGTTTTTGCCTCTTTTGAATTTCACCTTCAATTCCAAGTTCATTTAAAATCTTAATGAGCTTTTTTTCGACAATCTGCATCTGTCGCATATTATCGTCTGTTTTCATAAGCGCGTTATTCTTTAATTCGTTATATGCCACTGGCTCTAAAAGTTTAAAAGTATTTTCCTCAAAAGATGACTTAAATTTGCTTAGTCCTAAACTTTCGGCAAGTGGAGAAAAGATATCTGCTACCATTTTAACAAACTTTCGAGTTTCTTCTTCCATAGGAAGAGTTATTCGTGATAAATCGTAATCTATGGTTGCAAATTTGATTATAACAACACGCATATCTTGGCATATTGCCACAAACATACGCTTAATATCCTCAGCCTCACCGCTCTTTGATATAGTGTTTACATTTCTTAACAGTTTAAAAGTTTCATAAAGCTTTTGTTGACTAGGCGAGAGTTCATCAATATAATCTTCCGCTTCCTTTCCACGGACTTTATAGAATTGAAAAAGCAAATACCCCATCAAAACTTCATTTTGCATGCGATATTCTGCCATAATATCAATGACATGATTAAGGCGGTCAAGGTTGATATCCTCCACCACCAAACTATTCATCAATTTATTTTCATGTGGCGATAACTTAAAATGACTTTTTATGTTATCAATAACCTTTTCTCTCATCTTTATCTCCATAACTACTTGCAATTTTTTTATCTTGCGTAACCAATTTCCCTTTTCATTACATTAAAACATAAAAAGTGTTAATTTTTATTTCCTATGAGCGACAATAGTTGAAGCTTGTTATAAAACTTTGATGCTTGAAGAGGTCTTTTAATATTTTTTACTTCACTATGGCAGAAAAATCCTCCCTCTTCCTTTTTTATAAGCCCAAGTTCTAAAAAGGTTAAGTAGGCAACATAGAATGTATCAAATGTCACCTTGCCTTTTAGCCTTGCCTCATAAAAATCAACAGGTGAATAATATTTTTGCCCTCCTCTTGCTGCAAGCGCTTTAAAAACCTTCCCAAAATTCTCTCGCGATAAGCTAATATTTTTATATCTATTTTTATCCTCTTTTATTTCGGTTGGAAGATATATTTCAGCATTTGATACCTTTTTAATTTCGTTTAGATAGGCACTGTCTAAAACTGGCGAAAGAAAAACAATCTTTTCAAAATTCTTCGCCCACTCCACCCCACGCGGAGCCAAAAGCAAGCTGTTATAACCAATTAAGCTTTCATCATATATTCCCATGTGGAAGATGTTGTCTTTCGAATAATTGCGCGAAAAAGCGACATATTCATAGGCATCAAATGTGACAAATGCCGTGCCGTATACACTTTTCTCTGTTCCAACCACAAAATTTAAAAGCTCATTTGGCGGATAATACACAAAATCTAAACTCTCCACATTATCGTAATAAAGCTCTTCTAATTGCACTGGATAAGTATATGTGTTGGCATTTTCAATTATGAAACTTCCCGCATCAAAATAGGACACATTACCATTCTTTCCTTGCCCTTGAAATTCAAATATAAAGGACTTATATCTGGAAAAGAAAAGCGCATTAAAACTTTTCATGAAATTGAAATATATAAGCCCTAAATCACCTATCTTTATGTTGCAGTGTTGAGGGCAATACTTCATCGGCACAAGTTCAATTTTCTCAGCGTTTATCCTAAATTTAGGCTTAGGATTTCCACAACCGTAAGGCTCTAAAAGATTTAATTCTTTTAAAAATCTATCATCTATCTCTTCAAGTTTAATGTCAAGGTCGTAATATTTTATAGGAATAAACACTTCATCATTTATATTTTCAAACACAAAGGCGTTGACACGCTTAGAAAACTCCTCATAGTTACTTCTTTTGAGCGTCAGCCCTGCCGCCATAGTATGACCACCAAAAGTTTCTAATATGTCAGACATAGACGAAAGAAGTTTATGGATGTTAATATCATCTATGCTCCTTCCAGAGCCATGCAAAACATCACCTACTTGCGAGAATAGAAAGACTGGCCTGTTATACTCTTCTACAAGTCTAGCACATGCTATACCTAAAATGCCTTGATCCCACTTTTTAGAAGCGAGAGTTATCACACGCGTCTTTGATAAATCCATCTTTTTAATCGCCTTTTCTGCATCTTCCATAATGACGGATGATAGTTCCTGACGCTTTTGATTATGCTTATTTATCTTTTGAAGATAGGCTCTAATTTCTACCATATCTTCGCTCATATAGAGTTTTAAACTGTCCTCAGCTTTGCCCATTCTACCCGCAGAATTTATCTTCGGTGCAATTTTAAAGGCAATATCACTTGCAGACGGATTAGTAAAAGGAACTTTATTCTCTTTAAAAAGCTGTTTTAAGCCAATCGGCAACTTGTCAAAGCAAAGAAAACCACGCTTAACAATATTTCGATTTTCTCCCGTCAAAGAAACAATGTCCGCGATAGTCGCAATTGCCGCAATTGGCAAAAACTCTTCTGCCTTTTTCTGCCCTAAGAGCGCCTCACTTATCTTATACGCCATTCCCGTTCCGCAAATTTCAGAAAATGGATAATCTTGCCCTTTAATCTTGGCATTTAGCACAAGCGTTTCTGGCAAGATGTCAGGAATTTCATGATGGTCAGTGATAATGATGTCAACGCCTTTTTGCTTGCAATATTCCACTTCATCATGACAAGATATTCCGCAGTCAACCGTTATAATTAAATCTGGACAAAACTTCTTCTCAATCTTATCAATGACATCACATGAAAGACCATATCCATCCTCATATCGATTAGGAAGATAGAAAGATGCATCAATACCAAGCTTTTTAAGTGTTTTAAGCATAATTGCCGTAGCGCTTATACCGTCAACATCGTAATCACCAAATATTAGAATTCTGTCACCTAAGTCTTTTGCTAGCTTTATCCTTTCACAAAACTCTTTCATCCCCTTAATTAAAAATGGATTTAAAAGTTCACCTACTGACAGATATTCTTCAATTTCCTTTTCGCTTGTAATTCCTCGCGACAATATCAAATACATAGTTGACGGTAAAACATTAAACTTCTCCGCATAGCCTTTGACGAGCGCGGAATTTTGATTAAAAAATTTCTTAAATATCATTTTGCTTTACCTATTTTTTCAATAATATTATATAAACTTCTTAAAAAATAATCAAGAGAAATTAAGGCAAAATAAAAAAATAAATTAAAATCACTTGCAAAAAAGGTTGAAATATGATAAACTCTTAGCGTTGCGACAAGAAAATGATAAACTATAAACTTAAATAATAACTTAAATATTTATGCTGGTGTGGCGGAATGGCAGACGCACGGGACTCAAAATCCCGCGA
>DVLK01000058.1 GCA_018715545.1 Candidatus Caccovivens faecavium
TCTACCAAGTATCTGAACAACTATTTGATTTGGAACAACATTTTGAATTATAGTAAAGAAACATGGACTGAAAAGAAGAATATCTTTGAGAACTTTGTTTTTACTACTGAAAATAAAGTTTTAAGCAAGGAAATTAGCAAGAGAATTGCTATTCCGTTATTGGGGTAAAATGATATATTTTTGTGGAGATTATATGGAAACGAAAGCAAGTGAAACAATTACAGAAAATATATTTAGGTCATACTATGGAGCAGATACTTTTATTGAAAAATCTGCCATTCCTAAAGAATTTGGTTTTGAAAGTAAAAAAGGAAGCGGAAAAGATGGTTATCCCGATTTCTTTTTAGATAATGAAGATTTCGTTATTATTGTAGAAGTAAAGGCTTCAAAACAAAAAGATGCTGAAAGCGATGTGTTGTTTTATATGGAACACAATCAAATTGATAAAGATATGCTTGGAATTGCCGTATCTGGTCAAACATTAGAGGATTTACAAGTTTCATATTTTAAAAAATACTATGGAGATGAAAAAGCAAACGCTCTCAATGTTGATAAATCTTTAATGTCCATAGAAAATTTGAAAAAAATTTATAAGAAGTCCAAGTTTACAGAAACTACAACAGAAGAGCATCTAAACAAAACATTACACGCTTTAAATAAGGAATTTCAAAATGAAAATATTGTTCGTGATACAGAACGAAGTTTATTTTTTTCAGGTCTGATGATTGCATTAAAAGATAAAACTTTTAGAAATTCATATAAAAACATTCAAGAACCATCAGAAGAAGAATCAAAAGGTTTAAATTCAAAACTCTTAGAGGCTCATATTTTAAATGAATCGATTGTAAATGCAATAACACGACAATTGAAGAGTAAAGTTAATAATTTAAGTAAAGAATATAATTGGAAAGATAAGTTTAGTTTTATCAAAACAATAGATTATTCTCTTTCAAAATATAAAAAACTTATAAAAACAATCGAAGAAAATATTTTCATTCCTTTTGAAAATGAGGAAAAACAAGACATTCTTGGTCGTGCATATAAAATTTTTCTTTCAAAGGCAGGAAAAGTTGATAATAAGAATATTATTATTACACCAGACCATATAAAATCATTAATGGTAAAACTTGCAGATTTGAATAGCGATGATGTAGTTTTAGATACTTGTACTGGCTCTGGTGGATTTCTAATGGAATCTATGGAAACATTAATAAAACTTGCAAACGGCAATGAAGAGAAAATTGAAAAAATCAAAGAGGAGCAGTTAATAGGTTTTGAAAATGATTCTGTTTTATTCGCATTAGCATGTTCTAATATGTTTCTTCATGGTGACGGAAGAACAAATTTAATTTACAGAAGCAGTATTTTGTATGATAAACATGAAAATATCATTGATAGTGATTCAGAAGAATTGTATTCATTTATAAAAAGCAAAAAGCCGAGAAAAGTAATAATCAATCCCCCTTATGAGGACAATAAATCAATTGATTTTGTAAGACACGCAATAAAATATCTTGAACCTAACGGAAAACTTATAATAATTATGCCTACACCAACTCTTACTCACAATCAAAACGGTGAAACAGAAAAATTGTTGAAAGAAGCAAGATTAGATTTTGTAATTCGTATGCCCGAAAAATTGTTTACAGAACAAAAAAGAACCGTCAATACATCGATATTTGGTTTTACTAAAACTCAACACAATCAACGAGATTCCGTTTTATTCTATAATCTTGAAGATGACGGATTTGTATCTATTCAACATAAAGGTAGAGTTGATAAAAATAAAGATTGGAATAATAAAGAACAATTAATTTTGGATTGTATCAGAAATAAATCGGAAATAAAAAATCTTTCAGAAAAACGATTTATTTACAAAGATGATGAATTGAATTGTGCTGGATTTAGAGAAAAAAAGAATAGTCATTATGAAATGGTAAAGATGGGTGATTTATTTACTGTTTTGAAAAAAGGTAGTTTGGCAAGTGAACAAAATGATGATACAGGAGAATATGATTTTATAACTGCATCAAGTGAATGGAAAAAACATTCTGAATATGACCATGATTGCGAAGCCTTAGTTTATGCGGTTAGTGCATCAGGAAGTTTAGGAAGAACTCATTATGTAAACGGAAAGTTTATCGCAAGCAATTTATGTATTATTCTTCAAGCAAAAAATGAGAAATATCCTATAAATTTAAAGTTTTACAAGTATTATTTAGAAAGCATACGTGAACAAATTCGTGCTGACCTCGCAGATGGAACATCAAAACTAACCATAAACACGACAGATTTAATGGAATATTATATAGAATACATACCGTATGAAAAGCAAAATGATTTTTATCAAAATAACATAAAACAATATGAAAAACTTGAAAAACAATTACTTGAATCTAAAGGGGAATTAGTTGCTAAATTAAATTCATTAGATGTTCAATAAATTTTCTTTAATTTACTAATTATATAAAAACAGACGGAATCTTACTTTATCCAAAACACCATCTGTTTTTTTATTTCTATTTAATTAGCAACACTCGTTCCGTACAGAGCCAAAAACATAAACATAAAGGCAGCCTTATTCACCCAAAAGTTAAAAAACTTGCTTATATATATGATTTAGATGAAATAGAACAACAGATAGTTACAGCTCTCTATTATCATCAAGTATTACGATTTGATGATTATATTCCTTTTAGTAATGCAAAGGATAATTTATATTATTTAACTAACATTTCACGAAAAGAATTATCAAAATATTCTGGCAAAAAAGATAACCTTTTATATTATGAAATAGTAAGGGATAAAGATTTAGATGAATTAAATGATACAGTATTTCAGTTTATAGCAGATGATGAGGCAAAAAGTTTTTTAGAATTTTTAAGCACAAAAGAATACAGCGAATATGAAATATCAAGCTATTTTTTAAGTAATATAGTAAAAGAAACTGCTCTTTCTGTTATGAAAAATATAGATGATGCAAAAATACTGCTTTATGGCGCATCAGGCACAGGAAAAACATCTTTTGCTAAAAGCCTTGCAGAATCATGCGGTAAAACGCCATATCTTCTTGATGATAATGATAATTTATGGCTTGCTGCTAATTCTTTATCTGAGGATGAGGTTTTAATTATTGATGAATCAGATAACTTATTTAATGAGGGTATATTTGATTTTATGCGCGATGCAAAAAAGTCTGATGTTAATAAGAAACTTGACAGTATCCATAACCGCTGTATTTTCTTATCAAATACAATCAAACATGTAGATAAATCAGTATTAAGGCGTTTTAATTATATAATCGAGTTTAAAGAGTTATCTGTTTCAGAAAATGAACAGATATGGCGTTCAAACCTTGATGATATAGATAAAATATTAAATGATGAAGAAATTAAAGAATATGCTCAAAAATATCCTTTGCCAATAGGGATAGTGTCCCTTGCATTAAATACTGCCTTAAAAGCATGCAAAAAAACGAAAAAAAGAAAAGCATTGTTTGAAGAAATATTAAAAAGCCATAATAAAGTGCGTAATGGTAAAAGCAGAAAAATGAAACCAAAATCTAATTTTGATACTGC
>DVLK01000059.1 GCA_018715545.1 Candidatus Caccovivens faecavium
ATTAAATCCGATATCTTAAATGATAGTGTCAATCCAGAATACTGCGTGTACCATTGTGATGTTACTCTCTGCCGCGCCTCTTCTTCGCCTTCAACACCCTCATAGGTCATATCGTTAAAATGAGTCAATCTTCTATCTACTCGCCCTCGTTTATTATCAAAATCTTCATGCGTATATACACCTAATATCTCAAATTTTGTATTTGGAGCTATCTCTAATTGAACTGTCGCATCCGCTCTAAAACTTTGTCCTTCTACATATTCTGCATTATTAATGCTAATTTCAATTGAGTACAGCCCCTCATTGCTTCGCTCTAAATCATTTGGAAAATATACAGAACCATCATATAATGACCTACTTGTCCAAACTCTGAAAAAGTCATCGTCAAAATCTATCATATCCTCTCTTTCAAGCACTATTGTTATATCATCAAAAGCAGAACTATATGTCCCAGCATTTAGTCCTACACCTGTCAAACCATAGTTGATGCTTGTCGCAGTTGTCGTATCCATGATGACATCGCCTAAATCATTTTCCTTGGAAGTGTCTGTTTCATAGACAGTTACCGCATAGCCTCCCATATTCATCATTCTGAATGCAGTATATGCACTTGTTGTTATTGTGGAATAGAAATCATATAGATAGCTATAATCCCTGAACAAACCATTGCCTGTTGATCTTAACACGAAATCATTACCTTTAAAATTAACAAGCTCACCATCTTCCCATATCTTAACTTTTATCTCCATATCTTTAACATAATGAGAGAGCGTCAGTAAATATTCGCCGCAAATACTATTATTGTCATTATTGAAATTTTTAAATATATAATTCTTATTGTATGTAGAATTGATATATGAAGTGTAACTACTTAAACTATTAATAGAATTTGAATAAATTCCATTTTTTGTTGCTGAGTCCTCTATACAGGTCCAAATAGCACTATTACTATACTCTTCAAATAAATCATATATTTCTGTATTATTAAAGTAAACCCCTCCATTAACACAGTTCAATATCCAATCTTCGTGAACAACATGCCCAAAAAATTGATACATCACATTACCCCAAACATTGTCCCAAATTTCTGTATCGGTTGTCATACACGCTGTCGCATACCCTCTCAAATATCCAACTACTCTGCCTATGTACCGTTTATCATCGGCAAAATTACTGTTATCAATTACTTGTCCATAATTAATACACTCCTCAATCTTTCCATATGACCAGTCGAATATACTTTCCATATATCCTAATTGTCCAACAATACCACCTGTGCAAGTGTCATTACTTTGTCTGCCGACAATTTTCCCATAATTAACACAATCAACAATATAAACTGTATCATTATTGCTAGATGAGCCTTTCTGTGCTATAACCTCTCCTACAATACCGCCAGTCCATTTCCCTTTTTGATTAGTAATATCTCCATAATTTATACATGTATCTATTTTTATCCAATCATCTGCGTATCCTAAGATACCTCCTACACAATCTGAACTATCCTTTCCAGTACTACTTAAAGATACATTTCCTATATTAATACTCTGACTAATATTTATTGTATACTCAAAACCGTTATCATATGAAATAACTTGCACTCCTCCGATCAAGCCACCATATGCATGACAATCAAATATTCCAGGATGATTACTATTAGAATTTGCCGTTGCTGTTATTGTTACATCACATACAACATTTTGAATACTCACAGAACTAAACGAATTGCTAATATAAATTCCCCCTATCAATCCGCCTATATAATTATGCTCACCACCATAAACTAGCTGTCCTTTTAAAACAAAATTGCTGATTCTTACACTTTCCCATGATTTTGAATTTACCCTATCTAACCCGCCAACAACAGCAAAAAGACCAACGCCAAATGAGTCATTCATGTCTGCGCTTGAATTATTTATATTCATACCAGTTATTGTATATCCACGACCATTAAAAGTTCCCATAAAGTCTTTTATTGGCACCCAATAATGCGCAGATAAATTTATATTTGCAGCCAGGTTATATGTTCCTGTCAAGCTACTTTGATTAGCCATCCAAGCAAGATCCTCAGCAGAATCTATTACATACGCTCCTCCAACTCGTGAAGGAGTTGTTGCATAACTCGTCCAATAGCCACTGGCGTTGGTGGTGACATCATCATTGTCCTCTGTTTCGTTATTAGGATTTTGATTGACTATTTCACCAGCATTTGTCAAATCTTCATCGCTCTCACTTCCATTTTCCTCATCAAGCGTATCTCCTTGGCTTGTAGAAAAAAGTGCCTGAGAGTAATTATATAAATTAATAGAGCATAGTGGAATTATTGCCACAAAAAGTAGGCAAACTATGCTCATAAATATTTTTTTATTAAAAATATTTCTTTTCATATTTATATTGTAACTAAAAATTAAAGTTTTTGTCAAATAAATTAAAAAATGCATAATAAAATATATAATTTTTTCATTGGATTCTGTTTAAAGCTTAAATAATGTAAACTATGTGATGCTAAAAAATTTAATCTAGATAGGTTTTAAATTTTGTTAACATAAAATGCACAATAAATTATACCATACTGTTATAGACTGTCGTCCTCACATAAATACAACTTGCGTTGTGCTTGATGGTAGTTTTTGAAAATATAAATTAAAATAAACTTTAAAGTGACTATTATTATAAAAAAAGGAACGATTTTTCGTTCCCTTTTATTAAATAAGTTCAACAACTGCCATTTCAGCGGCATCACCACGACGATTGCCGAGCTTTATAATGCGTGTATAACCACCACCTTGTCCAACTTCCTTTGCACGATTAGCATACTTTGGAGCATATACATTGAAAATCTTTTCAAGAAGAGGATGATTGATACCTTCAATACGAGCTTTATATGTTTCTTTTGATTCTTTTTCTTTTCTTTGCTCTTGAATATCATAAACATAGCTCATGATTTTTCTTCTGGCATTAAGTTTCTTTGGTCCATCATTAAGAACCTCTTTTTTTACCTTCTTTCCATCAGCGCCCTTAACATCCTTCACAACTTTCACAGTGTCCTCATAAGAATTAATTGCAAGTGTGATGATTTTTTCTGCTTCTCTTGCTGTTGCCTTTGCCTTAGCCAAAGTTGTTTCAACTTTTCCTTGCCAAAGTAAAGTGGAAACAAGTCCACGAAGAAGAGCTTTTCTTTCTTTTGAAGGTCTGCCTAATTTATCGTTAGCCATTTTCTTTCTCCTTTTTTAATTATTCTTCATCTTTACGAAGAGTAAAGCCATAACTTTCTAGTTTATTAATAACTTCTTCCACACTCTTAGCTCCAAGATTACGAACTTTAAACATATCGCTCTTGGATTTTTTAAGAAGGTCTTGAATAGTGTTAAGTCCTGCTCTCTTTAAGCAGTTATATGACCTAACAGAGAGATCCATTTCTTCGATAGGAAGCTCCATGAGTTTCACTTGTTTATCTTCTTCCTTAGAAACAAGGATGTTCATATCGCTCATTTGAGCACAAAGCTCAATAAACAGATTGATATGTTCATTTATAATTTTTCCAGCTAAGCTAACAATTTCTCTTGCAGAAGTTGTGCCGTTTGTGGTTACCTCTAAAACAAGTTTGTCATAGTCAATGCTGTTACCAACACGAGTTGGCTCAACATTGAAGTTTACACGCTTAACTGGTGAAAAGATGCTATCCATCGCAATAAAGTCGATGTTGTCATACTTTTCCTTGTTGCTATCTGCTGGAACATATCCTCTGCCATTGCCCACCATAACATCCATATCTAACACTGCGCCTTCATCAAGTGTGCATATGTGAAGATCAGGATTTAGCACTTGGCATTCGTCATTAAATTCAAAATCTTTTGCTGTCACAACACCTGGAGTGTTTTTTCTAAGGCGAAGATAAGTGATAAAGTTTTTCTCTTGGTTTGTGCATTTTACAGCAAGTCCTTTAAGGTTTAAAACAATATCAACAACATCCTCAGCCACTCCTCTGATTGTGGAAAACTCATGAGCTACCCCAGCAATTCTGAATGCAATTGGAGCAGAACCTGGAAGCGCGCTGAGAAGCGTTCTTCTCATGCAGTTTCCTAGCGTTATTCCATAACCCTTTTCAAGTGGTTCAACGACAAATCTAGCAAAGCTTCCGCCGTCAGTTTCTTCACAAGTGATTCTTGGTTTTTCCATTTCCATCATATCAAAATCCCCCTAAGACTATCTAGAATAGAACTCTACGATAAGTTGTTCTTTAATGTCAGAATCAATATCTTCTCTTTGTGGATTAGCAAGTATCTTACCAGATAAAGTTTCTGTATCAAATTCCACCCACTTTGGTGTTACAAGCTTCATACCTTTAAGAGCTTTAAACATTTCAAGGTCACGCTTGTTTTCTTTTATAGAGATGACATCTCCTGGCTTTACAATGTATGAAGCAATGCTTACAGTTTTGCCATTAACCTGGATTTGTCCATGATTAACAATTTGACGGCACTCTGCTCTTGATGCTCCAATGCCCATTCTATAAACAACATTGTCAAGTCTTCTCTCAATGAGAGATAACATATTTTCACCAGTAACGCCCTTAGTTCTAACAGCTTCTTCGTAATACTTTCTAAATTGTTTTTCTAAGATACCGTACATTCTTTTAACTTTTTGTTTTTCACGAAGTTGAAGTCCATATTCAGTAACTCTCTTTCTTGATGCACCGTGTTGTCCAGGATTTACAGGTCTTCTTTCCATAGCGCACTTTTTAGTTGTGCATCTTTCGCCTTTAAGGAAAAGTTTACGACCTTCTCTCCTACATTGACGGCAATCAGGCTCAATTTTTCTTGCCATTATCTTTTCTCCTTTTAAACTCTTCTTCTTTTAGGAGGTCTGCAACCGTTATGAGCGATTGGAGAAACATCCTTAATTAATGTTACATTGAAGCCAAGTGTTCCAAGAGCGCGGATAGCACTTTCTCTGCCCTGTCCTGGACCCTTTACATATACTTCAACATCTTTCATACCCATGTTGAGAGCGGTTTCTGCTGCTCTTTCCACACATGTCTGAGCGGCAAATGGCGTGCTTTTCTTTGAACCTTTAAGTCCAAGTCTGCCAGAAGAGCATTGAGAAACAACTCCGCCTGTCATATCAGTAAAAGAAACGATTGTGTTGTTGAAAGAGGTCGTGATGTGAACTTGACCTTTTTCAATTTTTTGGTTAACTCTTTTTCTAACCTTTGTTTTCTTATTAGTTTTTGTGTTTGCCATAATCTACCTCTTATTTACCTTTCTTAGCACTACCGCTAACAATTTTCTTTGGACCTTTTCTTGTGCGCGCGTTATTCTTTGTGCTTTGACCGCGAACAGGAAGTCCTTTACGATGACGAATACCACGATAGCAACCGATTTCTCCGAGCTTCTTGATATTCATACTTACTTTTGATTTAAGCTCACCTTCAACGATAAGTTGATTTTCAATATAGTTACGAAGTTTAGCAACTTGGTCCTCTGTTAAATCTTTCACGCGAATATCCATAGAGATACCTGTCTGCTTGCAGATTTCTTGTGAAGTTTTAACACCGATACCATAAATATAAGTCAAACCATATTCCAATCTTTTGTCATTTGGAAGGTCAACACCAGCAATTCTTGCCATTTCTTAAATTCTCCTTTTTTAACCTTGTGTTTGTTTATGTTTTTTGCTCTTTGAGCAAATAACCATAACTTTGCCATCACGCTTGATAACTTTACATTTATCGCACATTGGCTTAACAGATGCTCTAACTTTCATTTTTTGCTCCTTTTTAACCCTTTTCTCTCCAAGTTATACGACCTTTCGAGAGGTCATACGGACTCATCTCAATTTTTACTTTATCACCTTCGATAATACGAATAAAATTCTGTCTAAGTTTGCCAGAAATATAGGCAGTTATTACATGTCCATTTGAAAGCGTAACCTTAAAAGTCATGCTAGGCAGAACTTCTGTAACAACTCCTTCAAACTCAATGACATCTTGTTTCGACATAATTTTTTCTCTCCTTTAAAAATTTTCGAATTTCCGCATTCACTTTTTCCTCTTTTTCGCACAATGATTTCTCGGAAAAAGATATTTTTGATGCTTTATAGACATGCTTTAAACTCTTTTTCTTTGGCTTATCTATTTTAAGCCTCTTTCCGTCAACAAGGTAACAATATTTTTCGTCAACCTTCCATGCGATAAAGAGATTTCCTTTCTCCTTGCCAGCTGTTGCTAGCACCACATCACCTTGAATAATACTCATCGTCCTTCTCCAAAGTGAAAACCTCCACTCCGCTTGTTGTAAACAAGACAGTGTTTTCGTAATGTGCAGCAGGCTTTCCGTCACGAGTGACAACACCCCAGCCATCATTTAGAAGTGCAACTTCCTTTTTCCCCATGTTAATCATAGGTTCAATAGCTATTGTCATATTGTCTTTAATAACAGCACCGTCAGTTTCCTTTCCATAGTTTAATACCTCAGGAGGTTCATGCATTTTGCGTCCAATGCCATGACCTGCAAGCTCTCTAACAACAGAATAGCCGTTGCTTTCAGCGTGCTGTTGAATGGCATGTGATATTTTTCCAATTCTGTCGCCTACTCTTGCATTTTCGATACCCTTGAAAAAACATTCTTTTGTAACGCGCACCAACCTTTTCTTCTCTTCACTGACTTCACCAACTAAAAATGTTCGTGTAGCATCACCACAATACCCCTTATAAGACGCAACAATGTCAACACTGACTATATCGCCGTCTTTTAAGATGATGTTTTTACTTGGTATACCATGCACAATCATCTCATTGACTGAAATGCAGGAAGCTGAGGGATAACCCATGTAGCCTTTGCAAGGAGTTTCACCACCACTATCTATTATAAACTTTTCTATTGATTTGTCAATATCAAAAGTCGAAATTCCCGCACGAATTAAACTTTTTGCATGAATTAATGCGTCACGAGTGATTTCGCAAGCTTTTTTTATTAGGACAATCTCTTGTGGAGTTTTTTGTATCACTTTTTTAACCCCATTAAAAAGTTTTTAACAGGCTTATATGTTTCCTCTGGACCTTTTTCAGAACCTTTGGCAACATATAGCTTATCAGCGTAGAAGTTTATGAGTGGTGCAGTTGTCTTTTCATAAACTTCCAGACGAAGAGTAATTGTTTCCAAATTATCGTCATCTCTTTGGAACAATGGCGCTCCACATTTTGCACATGTGGATTTATCGTAAGAAGAAGTGTTGTAAATTTCGCCACATTTAGAACATATTCTTCTACCTACGCAACGGCGCTTGATTTCGTCAAGCGGAACGTCCAACTCTATAACTGTGTCGATATCGGTAATCTTTTTAAGGGCCTCAGCCTGAGGAATACTTCTTGGAAAGCCATCTAAAATGAAACCATTTTTGCAATCCTTTCGTTTAAGTCTTTCCTCTAACATCTTAATCGTCACAGCGTCTGGCACAAGTTCACCCTTGTCCATGTAAGATTTAGCTTCTAGTCCTATCTTTGTGCCATTTTTGATATTTTCGCGGAAAAGGTCGCCCGTTGAAATTTGAACGATATTAAAATCTTTCATGATATTTCTAGCAAGCGTCCCTTTTCCTGAAAATGGTGCTCCAAGCAATATGATTTTCATAAATCCTCCCATACAAATATTAAAGTAACTTTAATCTAGAAAGCCCTTATAATTTCGCATATACATCTGCGCTTCGAGATTTTTGTCAAATTCAAGTGCTACGGAAACGATAATCATAAGACCTGTTGCACTGAAAGCATTAATCAAACTTGTAAGCGCTGAATAGTCATCAATTGCTTTAAATGCCAAGCTTGGAAGTAATGCGATGAATGCCAAGAAAAATGCACCAAACAGCGTTATTCTTCTTGAAATCTTTTTGAGATATTCACTTGTTTCTCTTCCTGGTCTTATACCTTTAACAAAGCCACCTTGTTGTTGCAATCTTCGCGAAATATCATTCGTATCGAAAGTTATCATCGAGTAGAAGAAGGCAAACGCAAAGATGAGAAGAGCAAGCACAACTATATAAATCCATGAGCTAGTTCCGAGCCAAGTGTTATACCAAGTTGCTGCCGATGAGTTTGGCCAGAAAATGCTGATGATAAGTTGTGGCAAAGTGAGAAGTGAGGTTGCAAAGATGATTGGCATAACGCCAGAACTATTAAGTTTGATTGGAATATATGTGTCCTGACCACCATACATTCTGCGACCTTTAATTTGTTTTGCATAACTTACTGGAACTCTGCGTTCTGAATTATCCATAAACACAATAAGTCCGAAAATAAGGATGACTGCAACAATATAGATAATAATCATCCAAATGTTGTTAGGGTCATCAATTGCTTGTGTAATTGCATCGCTAATTCCTGATGCAGACGAAGCTAAGATACCAACAAAGATGAGGATGCTCATACCACTACCACAAACACCAAGTTGAGTTATTTTTTCACCAATCCAAACAGTAAACATAGCACCTGCTGTTAAAATTAACACAACACCCATACCTATAACCCAAGTTGGAACTTGTAGGATGTCAGTGTTTAATGCAGATTGGAAAGATACAACTATACCAATAGCCTGAGCTAGTGCAAGCACCAACGCAGTAATTCTCGTATAAAACTGCATCTTTTTCTTTCCGTCTTCGCCCTGCTTTGCCAATCTCTCTAACGGAGGAATGGCAACAGTCAAAAGCTGAATGACGATTGATGCTGTGATATATGGAGAAACGCCCAGCGCAAGGATTGAACCATTCGACAAGGCATTACCAGAAAGCATATTCATAAGTGAGAAGAAAGTTGTTCCTTGTGTTGCTGACTCCATTTCGCTAGATAAGTCAAGCCCTGGGCAGACGATAGCACAGCCAACCCTGTAAACAAGGATTAGTCCTAAAACTATTAACAACTTCTTTCTTATATCCTTAACTTTGAAGGCATTAAAGAGTGTTTTAAACATAAATTACTCCTCGATTTCGATTTTTCCACCCGCTTTTTCAATTTTTTCAATAGCAGATTTTGTAGCTTTCTTTGCCTTTATAGTGAGAGGCTTTGTTATCTCTCCACCACCAAGCACTTTAAGCCCATAAGGTTGACGCTTGCCAACCACTCTTGTTTCATACAAAAGTTCTTCTGTGATAACTGCATTTGGCTCGAAAATTTCGAGGTCGCCAACATTGACAGTTGAGTAATTTTTGCGGTGATTGTAGTTATTAAAGCCACGAATAGGCACTTTACGAATAAGAGGGATGTTACCGCCTTCAAAGCCAGCTTTCACACCGCCACCACTTCTAGCCCATTGACCTTTGTGACCTTTACCACTAGTTTTGCCGATGCCAGAGCCGATACCGCGACCAACTCTTACCTTTTTAGTAACAGCACCAACGCTTGGTTTAAGATTTTCTAATTTCATACTGCACCCCTTATTCTTCTACCACTTCAACAAGATGTCTAACATGATACAAACTTCCGCGAATTGAAGGATTATCTGGTAGTATTCTTGTTTGGTTAAGTTTTTTAAATCCAAGTGCCTCTAAAATTTTCATTTGATTTTTATTATAACCGATAGCACTTCTAACATAGGTGACCTTTAATGTTTTATTCTTTTTCATTTCATTCACCTCCGATTAAATTTCCTCTGGCTTTTTGCCACGGCGAGAAGCAATTTCTTCTCTTGTTTTAAGTCCAAGAAGTCCGTTCATTGTTGCTTTAACCACATTAATTCTGTTGGTTGAGCCATGAATTTTTGTGACGATATTTTTAACACCAGCAACTTCAAGAACCGCTCTCGCAGCACCACCAGCGATAACACCGTGACCAACTTCTGCCGGCATCATCAAAACGCTTGTTGCGCCGAATTTACCGATTGTTTCGTGAGGAATAGTGTTTTCGTTCAAGGAAACTTTCTTCATATTCTTCTTAGCAACAACGGTAGCTTTATCAATAGCATTTGGCACTTCTGCCGCCTTGCCGATACCCATACCGATATTGCCCTTTCCGTCACCGATAACCACAAGTGCAGAGAAATGCATTGTGCGTCCACCTTTAACAGTTTTGCTTACGCGTCTAACGGAAACAAGTCTTTTGTCGAAGCCGTCATCAATTTTAACAGGTCTTTCTTTACGATTTTTTTGAGGCTTATCGTTTCTTTCTTGTTTATTCTTCTTAATATCTTCTGCCATTTCTTCCTCCTAAAATTTCAAACCGGCATCTCTTGCACCGTCAGCCACTTTCTGAACACGGCCTGTATAGATGTATCCGCCTCTATCAAAGACAACTTCTTTAATTTTTGCTGCCTTTGCTCTTTCTCCGATAGTTTGACCTACGATGTAAGCTTGTTCGCTCTTAGTTTTACCTTTAATCTTTTCAGCAACCTCTTTGTCAAGCGTTGAGCAAGATGCAAGTGTAACACCTCTTTCATCATCAATAAGTTGAACATAGATGTTGTTAAGACTTCTATAAACATTAAGTCTAGGACATTTTTTTGTTCCAGAAATCTTATTTCTTACTCTTTTATGACGAACAACTCTTTCTTTATTCTTATCATTAACAGTAATCATTTATCTTGCCTCCTACTTTTTACCTTTACCAGCGGCTTTTCCGACTTTTCTAATTAATTTTGCACCATCAACATGGATACCATAACCATGGTATGGCTCATATGGACGCTTCTTCATAACATTGGCACAGAATTGACCAACTTTTTGTCTGTCAGCGCCTTCAACAAGGATTTCAGTTGCACTTGGGCAGGAAACCTTAACATCGCTTGGTATTTCCATCTCAACTTGATGAGATAGTCCTAAACTCATAACAAGTTTATTTCCTGAAACGCTTGCTTTGTAACCAACGCCAGCAACTATAAGCTTTTTGCTCCAACCCTTAGTTACGCCTACAACCATGTTGTGAACAAGTGCTCTATAAAGGCCTTGCTTTGCATTGTATTCATCATTTGAATATGTGAAGTGAACAGCATTATCTTTCACTTCTGTTGCGATATTTTTATCTATATTCTGCTTTAAAGTGCCTTTTGGACCAGAAACTGTTATCACATTATCAGTTCTATCAAAAGTTGCACCTTCAAGCAAAACTGCTTTATTACCTATTCTTGACATAGCACGCCTCCTTACCAAACATAAGCGAGCACTTCACCACCAACATTCAAAGAACGAGCCACTTTATCAGTAACAATTCCTTTGTTTGTTGAAATGATTGCGATGCCTAATCCGCTTATAACCTTTGGAAGTTTTTCTTTACTTGAATAGATGCGAAGTCCTGGCTTTGAAATTTTTTTAAGCCCTTGGATGACACTTTGTCCTTCGTCATCATATTTGATGGTGATGAGAATATCCTTAAAATTCCCGTTGTCAACAAGGTCGTAACTTACGATATAACCTTCGTCAAGAAGAATTTTAGCGATTGCAATTTTTTCTTTTGATGCAGGAACGGTAACAGTCTTATGCTTTGCACTTATTGCATTGCGAAGACGAGTTAACATATCTGCAATTGGGTCTGTACTTAACATAATTCCCTCCTTACCAACTTGACTTTTTCACGCCAGGAATTTCCCCGCGGTTAGCCATTTCTCTAAAACAAATTCTGCAAATTCCGTATTTGCGAAGCACTGCATGAGGTCTTCCACAAATAGAACAACGGGTATAAGCTCTTGTTTTATATTTTGGTGTTCTTTTTTGTTTAGCTATTAATGATTTTTTTGCCATTTAAATGCCTCCTTATCTATTGAAAGGCAAGCCAAGTGCCTTCAATAGTGCTTTTGCTTCTTTGTCAGTTTTTGCAGTTGTGATAAAAGAAATATCAAGTCCTCTAATCTTCTCAACCTTATCATAGGAGATTTCTGGGAAAATTAACTGCTCTTTGATACCCATGGAGTAATTTCCACGACCATCGAAAGATTTATCACTAATTCCACGGAAGTCTCTAACTCTTGGAAGAGCGATTGCAGTGAGCCTGTCGAAGAATTCAAACATTCTTGTTCCTCTAAGTGTTACTTTGGCGCCAACTTTCATACCTGCTCTAACCTTAAAGTTAGAAATTGCCTTCTTAGCTTTTGTTGCAACAGCTTTTTGCCCAGCAATTAAAGTTAATTCATCAACTGCGGTATTGAAACTTTTTGAGTTATCTTTAACATCGCCAAGTCCCATGTTAAGAGTGATTTTCACAAGTTTTGGCACTTCATTTACATTTTTGTAGCCAAATTCTTTCATAAGCGCTGGAACAATCTCTTCTCTATAACGCTTAACTATATGGTTCTGTTCTTTCATTCTTCACCACCTTAACCTTCACTTTTCTTAGTGTTCGACTTTTGTGTTGTGGATTTTGTTCCACTTGTTTTAGCACTTTTAGTGCTTGCTTTCTTTTCTACTTTTTCTTCGCCA
Organism: Candidatus Caccovivens faecavium; assembly: GCA_018715545.1. Lineage (GTDB taxonomy): Bacteria > Bacillota > Clostridia > Christensenellales > UBA1242 > Caccovivens > Caccovivens faecavium. The sequence continues at coordinate 12,397 of DVLK01000059.1, forward strand.
GCAGTTTTTGTGCTTTTTACAGCTTTACTTGCAGAAGTCTTAACTGTTGTCGTGCTTTTTGTTTCTTTGGAAGAGGTGTTTGTGGAAGTTGTTTTAGTTGTAGGCTTAGTTTCCTTTTCGTTTTTACTATCTGCCTTAACAACCTTCTTTGCATCCTTTTTAGTCTGTTTAACATACTCTTTATCAAGTGAAGCAGAGCATTTTTTGCAAACTCTAACCTTCTTTCCGTCTATCTCTCTGTGAGCCACTCTTGTCGCTTTACCACAAACGCCACAAACCACCATAACATTCGACGCGTCAATAGGAGCTGTCTTTTTGATGATAGCGCTTTGCTCTTGTTGAGTTCTAGCTTTCTTGTGTTTAGAAACAATATTAACTCCGTCAACAATAACTCTGTTATCCTTTGGGAAAACTTCTAAAATTTTGCCTTTTTTGCCCTTATCTTTTCCAGCGATAACAACAACGGTGTCACCTTTTTTAACTGTCATACTCATTTTTCAGTTCTCCTTTTAAATAACTTCCGAAGCGAGAGAGATGATCTTCATATATCCCTTATCACGAAGTTCTCTTGCGATAGGTCCAAACACACGAG
>DVLK01000060.1 GCA_018715545.1 Candidatus Caccovivens faecavium
CTAACTTTTTTATTGCAATATAAACGACCTTCGAGATATATCGAAACAGGTAAGGTTAAGTACTAGAAAAAGTATAATGAAAAAAAGTTTGTTAAAAACAAAAAATGGCAAATAGAAGATATAACCTGCGTATCGGTCGTTGGTTCAATGAAGCCCTCGCAACCAAAGTGAAGTTAGGTCATGCACCTAACTTTTTTGTTATGAAATTACAAATTTACTCAAAACTAAATGTAAGCTTTTAAATAAAAAAAGTGTAGAAATTTTCTACACTTATAATTGTATAATTATAATTAGTAAACGAGGATTGCGATTGCAAGCATCAAATATACGCAATACAAAACGACATTAATTCTTCTTTCTTTTGTGTAAACACACGCGATCATATATGATGCCATGGCTAGGCAGGCGAGAATGTATAAGATTGACGAGGCGTCAAATGAATGAATTAACACAGAAATAATCTGTCCTAATAGCATGCCAGCTCCTGTAAAGGAAAGCGTATTTGCTGCCGCGTCAAATGCGTTTACATTTTTATTTCGTAGATAGGTGACAGAAAGTCCGATAAGGCCTGCTGGTAAGCCCGCTAGCATACCAAAGGGCGATAATTTTCCTAAATAAAGCCCTGCAAATGCCACAAAAAAGGCTGACAAGAAGAGAGCTAGACTTTCAAATAGGCGACCTTCACTTTCATGAAAAAGAAGAACGATATTTCGTTTTTTCCTTTTTTTTGGCTGTTGTTCATTTTGGTTAGAATTAGAAAGTACTATTTCATTATCACGCTGTCTTAGATATTCAATTTCACTTTCATCAAGGCGTGACTTAAAATCAAAGAGTGGTATAAATAGTGGAGCAAGTGATATCATGGAAATAATAGAAAATCCAAAAAAGTTGTTGTTATAGTTAGCACTTAAAATCATAGTAACGGCAAGTGATACGATGGTTAAAGAGGAAAATAGGATGTAATAAAAGCCCCTCTTTTTAGTAAAGGAGGAAACGGCAATAAATATTGCACTTGCCACAAATGAAATTATCACCGATGCCAATAACATATTTTTATTATAAACAAAAAAAATAAAATTGCAAAATGATTTACGCAATTTTATTTTTTAACATCTATAATGATTTAATTAATTCGTTTTTTTGCTAAAAACTTCACTTATTAACTTTAAATGAATCTTTGAGTGAGATGGTTGAGTTGAAGATATAGTTGTCCGAAGTGCTGTCCTTATCTAAGCAGTAGTAGCCCTTACGCATAAATTGGAATTTGTCCTCCACTTTAGCAGATTTTAAGAAATTTTCAGCATAAGCGGTTCTTTCTACAAGCGAATTAGGCTCTAAAAGCTCGCTAATCTCCACACCGTCAGCAAGTGCCTTTGCAGGACTTTTATACTCGCTTTTGATTAGGTTTTTAAATTCACGGATTGTCACTTTAAAGCAGTTTTTAAGTGAAACAAAGTGAATTGTACCTTTGCACTTTATGCCAGAATTGTCCTGTCCGCTCTTTGTGCCAGGAATATACTCGCATTCTAGGTGGTCAATTTCTCCATTTTCCTTAAAGATGACCTTGTTGCATTTGATGATGTAAGCACCTTTAAGTCTAACAATTCCACCTTCGACAAGTCGGTTGTATTTAGGAGGTGGATTAAGGCTAAAATCTTCCTTTTCAATATAGATTTCCTTGCTAAACAAAGCTTTATGACTTCCCGCATTTTCATCATTAGGATTATTTTCTATCTCAATCTCTTCAAAGTCCTTATCGTAGTTTGTGATAACCACTTTAAGCGGGTCGAGAACCACCATGGCGCGTGTGGCAATTCTATTTAAATCTTCGCGCACATAGTGTTCGAGAGCGGAGAGTGGCACTGTAACTTCAATTGTGCTGCCCCAGCCGACAGACTTTACAAAGTCTTTAACTGCCTTTGCAGTATAGCCTCTTCTTCGTATGCCCACAAGGGTGGGGAATCTAGGATCATCCCAGCCACTGACCACGCCGTTGTTTACAAGTTGTTTTAGATATCGTTTTCCCGACAATATGTTTTCAATCACAAGACGGCTAAATTCGCGTTGCTTTGGTGCGTATTTTTTGCCCCAGCCATGTTCAACAAACCATTCATAGACTATACGGTGATCCTGGAAACCTTTATCGCAAAGGCTGTATGTTGTGCCCTCTAAACAGTCCTCCATAGGATGAACAAAGTCATACTGAGGCCAAATACACCATTTGTCACCAACACGGTAGTGATGCTGTCTTGCAATTTTATACATCACAGGGTCGCGCATATTTATGTTAGGATGTGCCATGTCTATTTTTGCGCGAAGCGTTCTTGAACCGTCTTTATATTTTCCGTCACGCATACCTCTAAAAAGTTCCAAATTTTCTTCTGGTGTTCTGTTTCTGTAAGGGCTTTCTGTGCCAGGCTCGGTAAGAGTGCCACGCGTTTTAGAAACTTCCTCAGCGGACAAGTCGCAAACATAGGCATCGCCATTTTTAATCATCTTTTCAGCAATTTTGTAGATGTCATCAAAATATGCTTCGCTTGCGTAGACCAATTTTTCTGGCTTAAAGCCAAGCCATTCAAGGTCAGCCATATAGCTGTCAGCAAACTCACCATCCTCTTTGGTAGGGTTGGAGTCATCCATTCTTAGGTATGTTTTTCCGCCAAATTTTTGCGCCGTTTCAAAGTTGATTGTCCATGCCTTAACATGACCAATATACCAATAACCGCTTGGCTCTGGTGGACAGCGGGTGATGACTTCCTTAGTTCTGCCAGCCTTAATGTCAGCAATAATCTCTTCTTCTAATTCATTTTCAGGGACAATTTTATCAATGTCAATATCTTTTAAACTCATATTTTCTCCAATTTACACATTTTAATTTTTAATATACTTTTTGTCAAGTAAATAGTACTATGTACGCGAATTTAAATTATTATTTTCCACCAATTTTTTTAATTTGGACTTTATTCTACTTAAACTATTGTCGATACTTTTTTCAGAAGTTCCTAAGATGTTAGAAATCTCTTTGTATGTATAGCCTTTTAAATAATATTTCAAGACTTGAAGCTCTTTTTCGGAGAGCATTTTTTTGATATTTTCAAGTAAATTTCGATAATCTTCCTTATTTATAATCTTTTCATCAGGTGATACCTGAAAGATTAAGTTTACTGGTAAAAAATCATCATCATCGGAATTTTCAGAAAAGCTTTGAAGGGATACCGAGTTTGAAAGGGGAGAATTCTTTTTTGCGTTTGCCACTTTTATCGCGGATTGGATTTGGTGCTTTATACACATTGTGGCAAATGTTTTAAAACTAGCATTTTTCTTTTTGTCATAACCCTTTATGGCTTTATATAGTCCAATCATGCCCTCTTGCACAATATCTTCCATTTCTCCGCCGAGAATAAAGTAGCTTCTGGCTATTTTTACCACAAGTCCCTTATATAGCTCCAATAATTCATTTTCTGCGTTTTCATCACCAAGCTTTGCTTTGCAGACTAATTCTTCATCACTTAACATAGCTAAATTTTAGCATATTTAAAGTAATTTTTCAATAAAATTTTAATTATTAAACATTTATTTACTTTTTATGTATTTATATATATTAATTCTTTGATAGCGTTACAAAAAATATAAAGATTTTAAATAATAAATAAAAACATAGACAAACTATATATATGAAGAAAGTATTGCTTATTTTTCTAATATTGCTAAATATTGTTTCAACTGCCTGTGGAACAAAAATTTATTCATCTGCCACTATCACGCGAGATGAGGCAAATACAGGCGGAGATATAAGTTTTATATATGATGAACACACCAAGAATATATATTTTGGTGGAGAAGGGGAATATTTGCAATATTATAGTGCTGACGAAGTGAAAGGGTTGGACGCAGGTTATCGTGTTGGAATTAAGGTGATAGCGCCAAGCGAAGTTAAAAATTTAGAGGATGCGGTGCTTGAAATTAATGGTAATAAATATAATGACTTTTTTGAAAAGATAGAAAGTCAACCTCAAAATTATTTTTACATATATCCAACTTTTAGCGAAAAAACAAAAGAGATAAAGTTCAAAATAACATGGACGCAAATGTCAAAACCGCAAAAATATAAGGTTGTTTTAAACGAAAAGACTAAATTTTTGAAAAGTGAAAAATAAAAAGATTAGTAAAACTAATCTTTTGAAATGTCTTTTGGATTTTTAATTTCTCTTTGAATTTGATTTTCAACTTCGACCATTTCACTAATGTGCTTGTCCATAACTTTTGCAACATTTAAAAAATTGTTATAATTCATTCCTTTTACAAAAAACATTTGTGAATAATTATCAGAAAAACTTAAAAATGGAACTGTTTCTCCATTATTTGCCTTATCTAACGAATGAACCAACATTCTTTCTCCATTTGCTTCATAGCCCCGTTTTTTTATTATTTCATCTATGTCGTTTGTGAAATCTTTTGATGATAAATATTCTAAGAGTTTAGATGCTTCTTGCTTGTTATTTTTTAAAAGTTTATTTATAACTAAATAAAAACCACTTCCATTTACCATGCTTTCAATCTGAGCTATACTTTTACCATTATATAGTATACTATAACGAGGGTAGCAATTCGGCATTATAAAACCCTTTTTCCCAAGAGTCTTATCTTTTTTACTTCTTTCATAAAATGCATCCGTGACATCACTTAAAACAATTTTTTCCATATTAAAACTCCTTTTTTCCGCTGTTTTTTCAGCTTCTGAGCGAATTATAACACGGGGGGGGGTGTCAAGTCCTTTTTCAAAAAAAGTTGTAATTTTATAAAAAAATTACGGATTTAATAAATTTTTCGCAATTTTCCATTTAGTATTCTCTTTGTTTGATTTTTATCATTTAGGAACAGTTTATTATTAAATTGATTGCTATAAAATCAATTTTTCACTATCCATTCTTCACCCTCTAAACTACCATAACTCTTCACTGAACGCGTTAGCGTTCCTTCACTTTTCACTCATTTTATAATCAAACCAATAAAGTTGCGACAGTGTCACACTGCGCTTAGTTTCGTTTTTCGATATAAATATCAAAACACTTATCACTTGCTTATTTGTTCCTTTTCTCTAAAAATAGTGGAGTATTTTTAGGGAACCCTGCAAAGTGCAGAGCGATTTTCGTGTTTACTTATCTGAAATAATAGTTAATTCTTAATAAAAAAATTTTCAATTTTGTTTGGGGAAGGGCTTTGCCCGGCAAACATAAATTGAAAATCACATACATGGAAGAGGACTAGGTAGAGAAACCAAACTTTTAGCGGTTAGGATATGTTTACATATCTGTGTCCGCGTTTAAAAAGTTTGGTGTCTGTCCTAATAATCTGGTGATCTCGAGGGGACTCGAACCCCTGATACCGCCGTGAAAGGGCGGTGTCTTAACCACTTGACCACGAGACCAAATATTCATTGCTTTTAAAGTATAATATATTTATATTTCTTTTGTCAAGTGTTTTTTAAAAGTTTTATTAAATTCTTAAATCAATTTCGATACATTATATATTTTTAATATTAAAGATAAATCATTCAGGAATATTTCTTGCTATGGCGGTGACATAAACAGTGGAATGTTTTGAGAGATATTCAGCACAAGTGTTGACAGTAGCGCAAGTTGTCAAAATATCATCAACAAGCAAAACACTTTTGTCTTTGATTAAATCACGGTTTACAAGTCGAAAAGCATCTTTCAAATTTTCGCTTCTTTCCTTGAATGTTAAAGATTTTTGGTCGTCAGTGTCT
>DVLK01000061.1 GCA_018715545.1 Candidatus Caccovivens faecavium
ATATATTTCCCTTGAATTGTTGTGAGAACTATGCCACAACCACTAGCCAAAAGGCAAAGAAAAGGAGCGGATACAAAAAACGGCATCGTAAAAAAATGAGAAGGCGTTTGGCAAAGAGGGTTTACCCTTGCCAGCCTCTCATTTTAGATGCCGTTTTGTTTGCGGAAGTATGTTTTGAATTTTTTTGATTATATATCAAATTCTAGTTGTGTCAAAGTTTTATTTTTACTGTTTTAGTCCAAAATTGACAAATTTAGTTTTTCTGGCGTGTGCTTGTCTGGCGGAGCTTTAGCGACGCCACTTGTATCAAGACAAGCACACGCCAGGATCCCAAATTAATTTTGGGTAACAGTTAAAATTTTAATATTATTTTTGTTTAAAATCCTATTTTTAGGACAGCGTTTGTGATATAATTTAGGTGAAAAGGAAGGAATTTATGGAAAAAGAGAGTAAAATAAGAGCAATGAGATATTCAAGAAGTGCCTATCGAGGAAGAGTTTTTAAAACAGACATATTTTTAGATTTTGAAAATATGACTGGCATAAAAAAGAGTGGATTTGGTTTTCATAAACTTATTGATTTTGGTGATGATGAAAAACCTGAATATGATGTTGACGCATTTAAACTTAAAAATGGCGAAGAATTACAAAATCGTTTGAAAAGCGTAGAAGAAATTTGTGAAAATTGGAATGGGCAATATGTTGAACCTGCTGTGTTTGTGGACAAATCCGGAAAAGTCCACCCTGCTTGTGATGGATATAGTTGGGAAGTTGACCTTGAGTATAAAGACAATTCTCACAAATATGTTTATGGTTCAAGAGCTGAGCCAGAAGACTTTGGAAAATTTGTTGACATTATCTATGAAATCATTGATGAGACTTTAGAATAAAGGAGTGAACGTGAGCGAAAGAAAAAATTCTGTTTTAAATGTGCTTGAAATTCTGCGAAAATATTCGGACGAAAAGCATTTGTTGACTTACGCCCAAATTATTGAAAAACTTAAGTCAAATTTCGATATGGAAGTGGAAAGAAAAACTGTTGCAAGAGATATTGACATTCTGCTTGACAACAACTTTGATATTGTGAAATGTGGGAATAAGGGACTTTATCTCGGCGAACGCAAGTTCACGGAAGGTGAACTTCTGTTTTTGGTCGATGCCATTTATTCTTCTCGTTCTATCCCAACGAAGTATGCTAAAAATATGGTGGAAAAACTTATGCAAGATTGCAGTGTCTATGAAAAGAAAAAGTTTAACCACCTTGAAAAACTTGACGATGGCAGAAATGTGGATAACAAACAAATTTTTTACACCATTGAACTTTTAAACGAAGCAATCGAGCAAGGAAAGAAGGTGGAATTTCAATACAATGTTTATGGCATTGATAAAAAATTGAAACCGAAGAAAGATGGCAAAGTTTATAAGGTGAACCCCTACTTTCTTGTAAACAATCACGGTAAATATTACCTGGTATGCAACTACGATAAATATGACAACCTGGGCAATTACAAAATCGATTGTATTTCAAACATAAAAGTGTTAGATGAAAAAATCAAACCACTTAAAAGTTTGCCAGGACAAGAAAATTTTTCGATAAAGCAATATATGGAAGAACACATCTATATGCTTGCTGGAAGTTCTGTCAAGGCAAAAATTAAGATTGAAAACGAAGATAGAATAAACGATGTCATAGGTTGGTTCGGCGAAAAAATACATTTGTATAGAAGCAACAACGAAATTTTTGCCGATTTCAAAATAAACGAAGATGCTCTCATCTATTGGGCAATGCAATATGGACAAACAGTGGAAGTGGTTGAACCAAAAGAAACACGAGATAAAATCAAAAATCTTTTGAAAGATATGTTGAAAAGGTATGGAGGAAAAAATGGGATTAAGCAAAAAGTTAGATGAAATATTTTACTTACATCCAATTTTTCCTGGAAGTAATTATGACTTCCCTGATTTTACTAATATTGATTTAGATGATATTTATGAATCTAATGAAATTTATAATTTTTATAAAATTAAAAAAAATAATGGTTTTATTTCACCTCGAAAATTAAAGATTCCTTCTACTATTAAAGACAAAACAATAGTTTCTATAGGTGAATACGGATTTGAAAAATTGGAACAACTGACGGAGCTTAGAATAGATGAGGGTATTAAAGTTATAGAACCATATGCCTTTGCCGATTGTAAAAATTTGACAACTGTTTTTTTACCAAAATCTTTTGTAATAGGTCATAAAGATTCGTTTTTTAACACATCAATAAAAGATGTTTTTTTTGCGGAAGGGTGTAAAATTGCAAATTGCAGAGCTTTTTATGATATAGAAGATGTTTGTATACATATACCTAAAAGTGTAGAGGATATAGAGTATCCAGCGTCTAATATGATATTTGATATTAATAAAAAAAATAAAAATTTTAAAGTTGAAAATAATTGTTTGATTAAAAATGGATTAACCATAGTAGCAATCAATGATAAAGATTATATTAGGATTCCGGATAATATAACCGATATAATTCTTGAAGATGAAGTTTATGTTACACAAGATGTTTTGATTTTTCCAGAGGGTGTGGAATACATCGGGGCTTTTGAAGGTAGTTATTTTTATTTTAATCAAAAATGTGATGTATGTTTACCTTCAACCCTAGAAGAG
>DVLK01000062.1 GCA_018715545.1 Candidatus Caccovivens faecavium
CACCCCAAAAGTGACACGCACTTTCGGGGAACCCCACAATAGCAAAAACAAGCGTAAAAGCGATACTTTTCGAACTTGTTCGAAAATGAGCAAAAGCGCAGTTTTTGCCTACTCGACCGTCACCGACTTTGCCAAGTTTCGAGGCTTATCAGGATTATACCCAAAAAACTCACAAATCCTGAGCGCCAGAAATTGCATTGGTATGACGCTGACAATCGGCATGAATAATTCATCAAATTTTGACAACTTAACACAAGAAAAATCTTTAAAGTCATCAAACTGACTAACAACAATCACCTTTCCGCCACGAGCCTTTATCTCTTCGAGGTTGGATATAAGTTTTGTTTTAATTTTTTCTTGCGTACAGATTGCAATCACAACCGCATCTTCATCAATAAGTGCTAATGTGCCATGTTTAAGTTCTCCTGAGGCTATCGCAAAACAATTGATATATGAAATCTCCTTTAATTTCAAACTCGCTTCCATTGCAGTTATATAATCTAAATCACGCCCTATAAAAAACACTTTTTTATAACTTGCAATTTCTTTAATATAAGTTTCATCAAAAGTAGTAAAAGGGAAATTAGCAAATTTCTTTTCACTCGGCAACTTTTTTCCTGCAAGATACAGCGAAAATAGATACAATGACCAAATTTGACAAGTATATGCTTTTGTTGAAGCAACGGCAATTTCACGCCCTGCAAAGGTAGGTAAAACATTTTTACATATTCTATTAAGTAGTGAGTTTGGAGTATTAGTGAGTGCAAGTGTGTATAATTTGTGACTTTTAACCATCTTCGCTGAGGCAATAGTATCCGCCGTTTCACCACTTTGGCTGACAAAAATATATAAGGTATTCTTGTTTAACAGCTCTCTGCCATAGCGAAATTCACTAGCTAAATACGCCCTTGCATCATAACCGATTTCCTTAAAATATTCTGCGCCCATAAGTGAAGCATGGTACGCGGTCCCACAAGCTATAAGTGAAATAGACCTAAAATTCTTAGGCAATTTGATATTAGAAAAAATATCCTCACACTTATATTCCTTCAATGTTTTTAAAAGCACATTTTTAGTTTCATAAATCTCGCTTTCCATATGAGTTTTGTAGAAAATTTCAGGTAAAACTTCATTTTTTTCAATTTTTTCTTGTTTTTTATAAATTATTTCTCCATTTTTATTATAAAACAAAATTTTAAAATCTTTTATACTCACAAATTCGTCATCATTTAAAGAATAAAAATATTCCCCTTTAAGCGCCAATACATCACTAGCAATAAAAATCTCCCCATTCATATTAGATAGATACAATGGACTTTCTCTTTTGCCTAAAACTACTTCACCGTTCTCTGCTAAAACTATAACGGCAAAGGTACCTTGCACTTTTTTTGAAGCCTTAATCACTTTTTCAACTAAACTTCCCTCTTCGCTGTCTATAAGATTGAGGAAAACCTCACTATCAGTTTCTGAACAAAAATTAACATCAAGTTGTTCTTTCAATTCTTTATAATTTTCAATAATACCATTATGAACCATGGCAAGTTTTTTTGACGATGAAATATGAGGATGAGCATTCCTCTCATTTACACCACCATGAGTCGCCCAGCGCGTGTGACCGATAACAATATTGGCGCTCATACTCTTACTTAAATTTGATAAATTATTAACCCCGCCGACAGTTTTTATTGTCTTTAATTTTTTATTTTCTAAATATGCAATTCCACACGAATCATAGCCGCGATATTCTAAAATATTTAACCCTTGAACAACCTCATCTATTCCATTATTTTTACCGATATATCCACAAATTCCACACATATATTTCTCCTAGGAAAATATATGTTAAAAAATATAAATTTTGTTAATCATTAAAACTATATATGGTGTATTATGCATGCATAATACCACACATCTAATTAATTAAGAATATATTTATAAAAAAATACAAACTTATAAAAAGCCTGTATTTTAGTTTAATTAATAATTCAATTTAACTATTTTTTCCATTTACTTCTAATTTTTTCAATCCATGGTGGAATAGAAGAACTTGGATTTACATCTACACGAGATGTCTGTTCATTTTGTTCAAGCTTAACCTCTTCGGCAGGTGCAGTATAGCCAAAAGGATTAAAACTTTTAAATTCATCCTCTTCTTTCTCTTCCTCTCTTAGATTTTCTGCCTCTGGTTCTTCTTGTTTCTCTTCCTCTTCTTCATCCTTTCCTTTGAAGCCTGTTGCAATGATTGTAATTTCTACTTCGTCATGCATCTCAGGATCAATACTTGAACCAAATATCAAGTTGCAACTAGGGTCAATAACTTCCTTAACCATATTTGCAGCTTCTGTAACTTCGCGAAGAGTGATATCGCTTCCGCCTTTAATATTTAAAACTACCCCAGTCGCTCCTTCAATAGTTGTTTCAATAAGAGGAGAAGCAACAGCTTGGCGCACAGCTTCCAAAGTCTTGTTTTCTCCCTTACCTCTACCGATACCCATATGAGCAAGGCCACGATTTTTCATAACTGTTTCAATATCAGCAAAATCAAGGTTAATCATTCCTGGGAAGACGATAAGGTCACTTATACCTTGAATACCTTGTCTTAAAACATCGTCTGCATATCTAAATGCATCAACAAGAGTAATTTTTTCTGGCAAAATCGTAGCAAGACGCTCGTTAGGAATGATAACAATTGTATCAACATATTTTTTTAATTCTGCAATACCCTTTTCGGCATTTTCCATTCTCTTTCTATTTTCAAAAGCGAAAGGCTTTGTCACAATACCGACTGTAAGTATGCCAAGTTCCTTAGCAATCTGCGCAATAACAGGAGCAGCACCCGTACCTGTTCCGCCACCCATACCAGCAGTGATAAACACAAGGTCAGCACCTTTCAATACCTCGGTAATTGAAGTCTTACTCTCCTCAGCAGACTTTCTGCCAACCTCTGGAATACCACCAGCACCTTTTCCGCCTGTCAATCTTTCACCAATTTGCAAGCGCTTGTTAGCTTTGGAAATTAGAAGAGCTTGTTTATCTGTGTTTATTGCCACAAACTCCGCGGATGCCACATTTGCATCAATCATTCTGTTTACAGCGTTATTTCCACCACCGCCAACACCTAGCACCTTAATTTTTACCACCGATGTAGAATTGAAATCTTGTTGTTCCATAATTTTCTCCTTTTATATATTTTAACTTTTTTTAAAGTGATTTGCAACTTTTTAACAATATTTACATTTAGATTATTTAATTTCTAAGTGCGCTGTTGACAAGACCTAAGATAGATGCTAGTTCTGGCTTGTCCATGCCCGGAATAGGAGGACAACCATAAGACACATTTCTATTTAAACATTTTGCTAAATAATCCTTCCCACCCTTAATCTTTGTTAGTCCTGCTCCGCAAAGATATATAGGGTAAAACGGCACATATTCCTTGGCAAATACACGAATACACTCATTGATGGTCGAAGCGATAAGCCCTATGCGATAGCACACTGCCTCGTTGACAAAATTAAGTGGAAGTTTGAGAATTTTTCCACCAAGTGTGGAAAGTTCATATGTATCTTCTTTATCGCCTTTGAGGGAAAGCACAATTTGTTTTTTGAGATTGCGTGCCTCTTGATAGCCTATGCCACATGCCTCAGTTAAATCGCTTGTTATGTAGGATCCGCCCATGGAGAAAGATGTCAAATTGGTCATTGCATTACCCTTAATAAATGCCACGCTTGTAGATCTAGCTCCCACATCAATGATAATACAGGTACGCTCTCTCTCCTCTTCTTCTAATATGAATATGCCCTCAGCAAGTGGTTCGCTTAAATACTCCACTTGTTCAATTCCTAGCTTAGACCAAATCTTATTAAATAGTTTTATAAAGCTTGCTTGCGCAAGGACAAGGGACAAATCAGCGGATATAAAATAACACTTTTGTTTGAGAGGATTTTGAATATTTTTAGTTTCATCCAAAGTGTATGAGATAGGATTGACAGAAATTATATCCATATCTTCGACATACCTTTGTTCCGACACCTTGGCAAAGATGGTATCTATATCTTTTTGTGAAATAGTATGTCGATTTTTAAAATTAAGCTGACATGTGCTGGTGGTAACCTTAGAAAACTCGGCTGGCACACCGACATATACTTTTTTTATTTTTTTCTTATAAATCGAAGTAATTTGAGAAAATAAGGTCATGACGGCGTCATCAAGATATGCTTTCTCGATAAAATCTCCTTCCAAAAAGCCTGCGTAGTCAACAGACGCCTTCGCCTTGACATTGAAGGTGTTGTTTACGCCCCTTTCAGCAATCATGCATGACAGTTTAGATGAACCTATTTCTATAACCGTTACACAATTCTCTGCCATAACCCCTCTTTTAAGTATATTCTATCGTTTTATAGAAGAAAAGTCAAACAAAATGTTAAAATATTTATAAAAATTTACTTTTTTTAATAATTATACAATTCAAATTTTCAGAAACAGTACAACACGATGTGCCCAATAGACTAATTTGCATAAACATTATAATTTCTAATAAAAATTTAAGCAAAAACTTGCTTTTTAATGTCAATTAAACTAAAATAATATATAAGGAGTTTTTATGATTGACATTAACTTAATTAGAACCAACAAGGAATTGGTAAAGGAAAATATTAAAAAGAAATTTCAAGATGCAAAGCTTCCACTTGTCGATGAAGTTGAAGAATTAGACAAAAAAAATCGCGCACTCAAACAAGAAGTAGACGCATTAAGAGCTTCTCGCAATAGTTTAAGTGAGCAGATAGGTAAACTTATGCGCGAAAAGAAAATTGAAGAAGCAAACAGTATAAAAGAAACTGTTAAGAAGAATAATGAGCGTATTGCAGAGATTGAAAAAGAGGAAGAACAACTCGCTGAGAGAATTAAGCAAATTATGATGACAATTCCTAACATCATTGACGACAGTGTTCCTATCGGTAAAGATGATAGCGAAAATGTCGAAATTGAAAGATTTGGCGAGCCGAAAACACCTGATTTTGAAATACCATACCACGCCGACATACTTAAAAGATTTAATGGTTTAGACAAGGAAAGTGCTGGAAGAACAAGCGGTAATGGCTTTTATTATCTTATCGGTGACCCAGCGCGTTTAGTGAGCGCCATGATAAACTACGCCCGCGATTATATGATTGAAAAAGGCTTTATCTATTGCATCCCGCCCTTCATGATTAGAAGCGATGTGGTAAATGGTGTTATGAGTTTTGCAGAGATGGACGCCATGATGTATAAGATAGAAGGCGAAGATTTATACCTCATAGGCACAAGCGAACATAGTATGATAGGCAAATTTAAAAATCAAATTGTAAATGAAAAAGAATTGCCTATAACCATGACCTCATACAGTCCTTGTTTTCGTAAGGAAGTCGGCGCTCATGGCATTGAAGAGCGCGGAATTTATCGTGTTCATCAATTTGAGAAACAAGAGATGATTGTGCTTTGTAAACCAGAAGAAAGTATGGATTGGTATAACAAAATGTGGAGTTACACCGTGGAAATTTTCCGCAATATGAATATTCCTGTTCGCACTCTTGAATGTTGCAGTGGCGATTTGGCAGACTTAAAAGTGAAGAGTTGTGATGTTGAAGCGTGGAGCCCAAGACAGAAAAAATATTTCGAAGTTGGTTCTTGTTCTACTCTCGGTGACGCACAAGCAAGACGCCTAGGAATCAAGGCGAAAGGTGAAAAAGGAAATTACTATGTCCACACCTTAAACAACACCGTGTTAGCTTCAACGCGTGCCTTAATCGCACTCTTAGAAAATAACTTACAAGAAGACGGAAGCGTTTTGGTGCCAAAAGTTCTCCAAAAATATATGGGTGGAAAAACAAAGATTGAACCAATTAATTAAACAAATAAAAACAAAGGTTAGATAAAATAGTTTTGACACATCAAAATTATAAAAAAGAATAGGATTTTAGCCCAACGGGTTTCGTCCTATTCTTTTTACATACACTATGAATGTTCTTTCTCATAAGGTCTATCTGAAATTAACACCTCTTTTGCTAACACAAAATTTTGTTCTGATGACTTGCTCACTCTATAATCAAACTGTGTTCCACCATGCCAAGAAAAAGAAACAACTTGATATTTTGCTCTATCGTCAAGGTCATCCATAATCTTCATGGAGATTTTTTCGCCCATTTCATTTTCAAACTCATAACGCCTAAGCACCGCTCTTTCGCTTACGCCGGTCACATCTCTTTCGGCGTGCCTATCTCTTGCATACACCAAAAACTTACGCGCCATATCACCCGTTAGATAAATTTTGGCGTCAGCATTTTCTTTTATAACTTTTCTGAAAAAATCTAACAAATCTGCATTTTTAGGAGCGCTAATATAGTCCATACTCCCTCCCTCTCTAAAAGTATTCTAGCATAAACTCACATTCTTGTCAACTCGCAAATAAATTTATGTCAAACAATGTGAAATTTAACGATAAAAAGTAAAAAAGGAACTTTAAATTCAAAGCTCCTTCTTTATTCAGTATCAATAAAATTTTCAAATGCAAAGCCATATCAAGCAAATTAAATAGCATCTACTTCATTTTCCACTTTAACAGGCACAACTGAACGATATTTTTTAAGTCCTGTACCTGCTGGAATAAGTTTACCGATGATAACATTCTCTTTAATACCAACAAGATTATCTACCTTGCCTTTAAGAGCTGCATCTGTAAGCACTCTTGATGTTTCTTGGAAGGAAGAAGAGGATAGGAAAGACTCTGTCATAAGCGCGGCTCTTGTAATTCCGAGCAACATTCTTCTTGCAATTGCAGGACGACCGCCCTCTCTTAAAACTCTTTCATTCTCTTCATCGCAGTGAGAAATGTCTACAATTTCTCCTGTAAGAAGATTGGTGTCGCCAGCATCCTCAATTTTAACCTTTTTAAGCATCTGACGAATGATAATTTCAATATGTTTATCATTAACTTTAACATCCTGCCCGCGATAAACCTTGATAACTTCGCTAAGAAGATATTGTTCAAGTCCTTTAAGTCCCTTTGTGCGCAAGAGGTCAGTTGGATTGATTGCACCACCGGTAAGTTGTGTTCCCGGCTCTACACTTTCGCCCTCTCTAACCTTTAAAACAGCTGGCTTTCTAACTTCATAATCAACATCGCCTTCGCCAGTTAAAATTGTGATGGTATAGTTCTTAGCATCTTCTCTAATATGAACTTTACCAGCAACCTCTGAAAGAATACATTCGCCCTTTGGCTTTCTTGCTTCAAAAATTTCTTCCACTCTCGGCAAACCTTGTGTGATGTCGGCAGCAACCGCAGAACCACCAGTGTGGAAGGTTCTCATGGTAAGCTGTGTACCTGGTTCACCAATGGATTGAGCTGCAATAATACCAACAGCCTCGCCAAGTGGAACCATATCTTTTCCAGCCATATTTCTGCCATAACATTTAGCGCACACACCATGTTTGCAACGGCAAGTGATAAGCGAACGAATTTGAACTTCTTTAATTCCAGCTTTTGTAATCTCATTCGCCTTTTCTTTGGAAATCATCTCATTTGAATGAACGATAATCTCTTTTGTCTTTGGATTAACAATATCTTCAACTGCCACACGGCCATAAATTCTTTCAGCCAATGTTTCTTGAACAAAGCCATCAGTAATAAGGTCGGTGACCATTACACCTTTAATCTTTTCGCCAGTTTCAGCAAAGCAGTCCTCTGATGTGATAACAACATCTTGTGCAACATCAACAAGTCTTCTTGTAAGATATCCTGAGTCCGCTGTTTTAAGCGCGGTATCGGAAAGACCTTTTCTGGAACCACGGGAGTTTACGAAATATTCAATTGGTGTAAGCCCCTGTCTGAATGATGACTTAATAGGAGTGTCAATCTTTGTTCCAGATGCGGTAGTTTTAATACCAATCATACCGCAGTCACTGTTCAACTGCACAGTATTACCACGCGCACCAGAAAGCACCATAAGTGAGAATGGGTTAAATGGGTCAAGTGATTTAACAACTGCATCTTGAACCTTATTAACTGCATGGTTCCAAATATCAATATTTGCATCCAATTTTTCATTTAAAGTGATAAGTCCACGGTTCAAAAGCTTCTCATTTTCAAGTACTTGCTCTTCCGCTTCTTTCATTATCTCTTTCTTTTCTTTTGGCTCTTCAATATCATAGATATTAACTGAGATAGAAGCAAGTGTAGAGTATTTATAACCAATCTCTTTTAACTTATCAACAAGTTCAGCAGTTGCTGTTGTGCCAAACTTATCATAAACATCGCCGACCAAGTTTTTAAGCTCTTTTTTCATAACAGGTTTGTTGATTTCAAGCTCGCAGATATTATCCTCAATAGTTCTATCAACATAGCCAAGATTTTGAGGAATGATATTGTTAAATAGCACTCTACCAACAGTTGTTACAACGCGTTTTGTATAAGTTTTTCCGTCAACTTCCTTAGAAAGTCTAACAGTACACTCTGCTTGTAAGTCAAGGTTCTTTGTTTGGTATGCATAAATCATCTCATTGCGTGAAGCAAATATACTTCCCTCGCCCTTAGCACCTGGACGAACAAGAGTTAAATAGTAACATCCAAGCACAATGTCCTGTGATGGGGAAACAATAGGCTCGCCATCAGATAGTTTTAAGATGTTGTTAGAAGCAAGCATCAGAGTTCTTGCCTCTGTTCTAGCATCAATTGAAAGAGGAATATGAACAGGCATCTGGTCACCATCGAAGTCTGCGTTGAAAGCAGCGCAGGCAGATGGATGAAGTTTAATAGCCTTACCTTCAACAAGCACTGGTTCAAAAGCTTGCACAGAAAGTCTGTGAAGAGTTGGAGCGCGGTTTAAAAGCACTGGATGGTCTTTGATAACATCAGCTAAGATATCCCAAACAACAGGCTTTTCTCTTTCAATCATACGCTTTGCAGTTTTAATGTTGTTTGTCAAATTCATTTCAACAAGTCTATTCATAATGAAAGGCTTAAATAGTTCAAGAGCCATTTCCTTAGGAAGTCCGCATTGATAAATTTTAAGTTCTGGTCCTACCACAATAACTGAACGGCCAGAGTAGTCAACACGCTTACCAAGAAGGTTCTGTCTAAATCTACCTTGCTTACCGCTGAGCATAGCAGAGAGTGACTTCAAATCTCTTTGCTTTGAGCCTTGAACAGCCTTGCCCCGCTTACCATTGTCAATAAGGTTATCAACTGCTTCTTGAAGCATTCTCTTTTCGTTTCTGCAAATAACATCAGGAGCACCGAGTTCAATAAGTTTTTTCAAACGGTTGTTTCTATTGATAACACGGCGATACAAGTCATTCAAATCGCTTGTTGCATATCTTCCGCCATCAAGTGGAACCATAGGACGAAGATCTGGTGGAAGCACAGGAATAACATCAAGCACCATCCAAGTTGGATTATTTCCACTCTTTCTAAAAGATTCCACAATATCAAGTTTCTTAGCAGCCTTTATCTTTCTTTGCCCTTTGGAATTTTTAAGTTCTTCTTTAAGCTCCTTGGACTCTCTTTCAAGGTCAACATCGCCAAGAAGTTTTTTAATAGCCTCAGCACCCATGCCAGCATCAAAACTGCCAGCACCATATTTTTCAAGTGCATCACGATATTCTTTATCAGTTAAAATTTGTTTATATTCAAGGTCTGTGTTTTTAGGGTCAGTTACGATGTAATTGATGTAATAAACTACTTGCTCCAAGGTTTTTGGAGTAAGATCAAGAAGCATACCGATGCGAGATGGCACTGTTCTAAAATACCATAGGTGTGTTACAGGACAAGCGAGTTCAATATGCCCCATTCTTTCACGGCGCACCTTGCTTCTCGTAACTTCAACACCACACTTATCGCAGATAACACCACGATAGCGGATTTTTTTGTATTTTCCGCAGTGACATTCCCAGTCCTTTTTAGGTCCAAAAATTCTCTCACAGAACAAGCCATCTTTTTCTGGCTTTTGTGTTCTGTAATTGATAGTTTCTGGCTTAGTAACCTCACCATGTGACCATTCTCTAATCTTCTCTGGTGAAGCAAGTCCTATTTTAATTTTTTCAAAGTTATTAAGTTCAAACATAACAATCCCCTAAAAATAAATTTATATATATCATCATTTGTGCAAATGTTTAATTTATCATCTATCTCTTTCTACTTCTTCTACTTCTGTACTAGAAATGTTTTTAGCAAATGGTCTATTTGCAACATTTATTTCATTTAATTGTAAACAGGTGTTCACATCACCAACTTGACTGTCAGAGTAGTGTTCTCCGAAGATAACATTTCCTCCTGCAATAGGCATTCCCCTGCCATCTTCTTTGAAATAAGCGTTATAGTGCATTTTCAAAAATTCATCTTGCTCAGGTGAACAATATATAACATAAATATGTCTTTTACCTAAGCCACGCCTTTGTTTAAATGTTTCAGCTGGTATAAATGATTTAATTTTATTTGAAAATTCTTCAAAAGGCTCTTTATTTTTTGGATATGTGAAAGGCAATTTTATTTCCTCCTCGTCCAAATAAAAATCATAAAATTGCATATCTGTTGCATCAAAAACAGTAACACAATATTTCTTTTTGTCCTTAGAATTTCTCATTTATCCTTCTTCCTTTTTTCTTGCACCACCGCTTACTTTCTCAAAGCAAGGCGTATAATCTTAATCAAAACTTCTTTAAGTCGCGACAGCGTCACAAACTTCTCTTAGTTTCGTGTTTCGATGAAACATCAAAACACTTATCACTTACTTGTTTGCTCCTTTTTCCTAAAAATGATAAGCATTTTTTAGGAGCCCTTTTAATATAGCGAATGCGATTTCGTTTGGTCGC
>DVLK01000003.1 GCA_018715545.1 Candidatus Caccovivens faecavium
AATTGTTTTTATAAGTCCATATTGCTTCATACTATGCTCCTATAGTGGAATCTGGAATATAAATTTCATCTTGCACATCTACCCAAATATCTGAATTGATTTTGCTGTTTAAAATTGTATAAGTAACCTTCTCTTCTTGGTCATCAGCATTGATGTAATTGTATGGATAAACTTTCACATTTAAGGTCAAGTTCCTAATTGTTTTCCCGTCAAAACTCATTGATGACAAACTTGGAAGAGAGAACACTGCCCTATACATTGTGAACATAGATTCCGAACCATCGCCCACACTTGAATAATAACCAAAAGCGACTTCTTTCGACTTTCCATTGCTTTTGATAACAATTGCACCATTTTTATCTTCTATAACATCAAAAAATTTGCTATAAACTTGAAAAGGAAGAACTGCAAACTTGACTGTGCCTTCCCCTGTTATTTGAGTGTTGAGACGAATAAACGAAACATTGTCATCAGCATTTATTTCTGTCGTTTCAGATTTGAATTCAATTGCAACTTCCATAAGTCCTTCGTGATACTCTTTCTCGCCAAAGCTTCCATCTTCAGTTACTGATGCCGCAAAGAACTTTTTGTTTCCTGTCTCATAAAGTTGAGACACATTTTCTATCGTTGGCATATTCGCTCCTTTTAACTAAATAATTTGTAAAGTGTTAAAGGATAATGAAAAAGTGAAGTTTCTGACTCAAAAATTTCATCAGCAAACTCCACTTCGTATCCATTATCAATAAAACTATTTTCTAATAATTCCAGCAAATCAAGATTATCCTTACTGTCAAAACTCTTTTTGCTGAAAACATCTATTGCCACAATAACTTCTTTTAAAAAATCGCTATTGTCTGCAACGATTGAATACTGACTTGTCGGAAAGTAATAAGCAACATAATTTGTTTTATTTCTTGCTTTTGGATTACGAACCACACCATGCCAAAACAATGTTTCTTTCGCTTCATCTATTTCCTTGTCCGACAAGCCTATCCCTTCTTTTAAACCTGCATTTTTTAGTATTGAGATTATCTCTTTTCTACACTTTTTCCTTGCTTCAATAGTTCTCATACATAACCTCATCAAACTCTGGCGCCAATACTTGATTGGCATTTATAACCAAATCTGTGTGATTAAATTGATACTTATCTATTGAAACAATTTGATAGGTGTTTCCATTAAATTCAATGAATAGTTCATTATTTATTTTAGGATTGTATACTATCTTAAATTGTGTTGTTTCTTCGATTTGTACTGCTTTCGCCGAGAACCTTTCATTCTCTGATAATTGCCTTACATATGCCCAAATTCCCCCACTTTCTTTGCTATGGATATAAATCTTTACCACTTGTTCATAGGAGTCAACGAGCCTTGTTTCAAGCCTAAAAATCTGCACTTTCTTGTCTTTATTCTCTTTCATTAAAACTCTTTTCTCCTATACTCCGAAAGTAAAACTGCAACATTGTTTTCAAGCTCTTTTACATTTGTTTGTTCTCTATTTGTGTAATAAGCAGAAACAATGTATTTTGCAGTTTCCTTAATGGTTGCAGGTATTTCTTCGAACTCTGAAAGTGGATATCTCAATACCTTTTCAATTATGTTTTGTGCTAGGTTTATAAAATCTAATATGAGGGAATCTAAATAATCTCCATCTATACCTAGATAAACTTTCATTTCTTCAACTGTTGGCATGTGGTTCTCCTTGTTTTAATCTTCTATTGCATATCTTGGTTCTGCTAGAATTGCATAAATAGTGCCTGTGATAACACTATCTGCAACTTTCGCAACTTTAACGTAAAATTCTGTAGCATCATAGTGTGCAAGTTCATTTGCTACAACATCAATGCCAGACACAATGTTTGCACCAATTGTGATTGTTTTCTCTTTAACTACAATTTCTTCTTCATCTTTTGTGATGCATACAAACACTGTAGTTTTTACAGCATCTCCTTCGCCTGACTCAATGATAACTTTCGCTGATTGATAGTTATCAAGTTTAATGTTATCAGTTTGAATATCAGAAGCAAAAATTGCTCCTGACTCTTTCAAAATTTCAGATTTATTTGTAATGTATTGACTCATTATTTTTACCTACCTTTTTTAATTTCGTTTTGCAAGTGCAATAAATGGACTTACTGATGCACTGCCCTTGTATGGCATAAGTGCTTTATTCCAAACTGGTTGTCCATCAACTCTATAAATAAAGCGGAATACATTTTCATCATAAAGGAAACGAACGTGAATTGATGATGTTGCATTGATGCCACCCTTATCAATTAAAATGTATTGACTGAAGTCTGCAAGGATAATATCTCCCACTTCGCCAATTGCAGAACATTGTTCAAGAGGAACAACAGGACGACCAAAGAGTGTTCCGTATGGTGCTTCAGAAAGTCCGCCAGCAGGAATATAAACAGGTTTATCGCCCACTTTCAATGTATAAAGCAATGGTTCGATTTCAGGATTGATATACCATACTGAATTTGCTCTTGATCTCGACCACATTCTTGACCACATTTTAACCAAGTTTTCTACTGTGATCTTATCAGTCTGTCCTGCCTCTTTTTCTACTTTTACAAGCGAACCTGAATTAAGAATTCCAAGTGGTTGTCCAGCACCAGTACCTGCAAGAATTGCATCATCGATTTTAAATCCAAACTCTTCTGCAAAACCTTCACGAATAACATTTTCAAGTGCTGCTGAATCTTGTAGAAGTTCATCTGTTACATAGCAAAGTCCAGTAAGTTTTTTAAGGGACAATTCCATTGTTCTAAATTTTGGTTTGCTACCAGTAAGTTTATCAGCTTCATTCTCCCAATAAGTTTGAATTCCACCCCAACGTGAACCATTTGCTCTAGAATCTTCATCAATTGCATTAATTTTAATACCATTCGCATTTGTAGAAAGTGGAATTTTCTTTACTTTTGAAGCAAGAATACCTGTTTCATAAGTTCTCTTCAAAAGGTCAGCAACAAAATCTTTTTGCACTAAAAAACCACCATCGCTTGGGTTTGTTTCATTCAAACCGCTTGCTGATCTGGTGGTCAATCTTCTATCTAACCTTCCGCCTGGCATTGATGCTCTATACACTGCCATCATTTGTTCGCCAAGACTTCTAAATTTTCTTTCTTCATCTTTCTTTGGATCATCTTTAATAACTTCATCTTCATCAGCTTCGCCAGCACTATCATTGGTTGTGTTTGCTGTTGGTTTTGTCTGTGTTGGAGATGATTCTACATCTGGTTTTACATCATCTACATCATTTGAAGACTCATTTGTGTCATTTTTGAACACTTCTAGTCTAATAATTTTCTTTTCCCAACCTCTCATTTCTTCTTCAAGATTGTTGAGTTCTCTATTTTCTTCTTCTGTAAGGAATCTATCTTCCTTTTCTGCCTTCTCAATAATTTGAAGTGCTTTAAGTCGGCAATCGTTCTTTCTTGCCTTCATCTCTTTAATTGAACGCATTCTAATCCTCCATAAATTTTAATTTTTGTTTTTTAATTTCAAGATTTCTTTTGTTTTTGTCTTTGCTCTTTTGTGCTTCCTTGTGTCTTTCAAAAATAGTCCTTATACCACATTCTGTTTGGCTATATGCTGGGAAAGTTACTGGACTAACATCATAAAGTTTGACTTTTAAAAGTTCCCTAATATCAATGTTATCTTCATAACTCCACCTGTCCAGAATGACTGTAAAGCCAAATGACATTTGTGTGATATCTCCTCTTTTAATACTCACAAGCAAGTCTTTCGCCCACTGTGTTTGTGGTGGTGTAATTCTCACTCTCAACCCTTTTTCATCTTCTTCAAGTGATAAAGTGTTTGAAGTATTTCTTCCTAATACATAGTTTGGATCGTGATTAAACAACGCCCTTATATCATCTCTTTGTATGGATTCTTCAAACGCACCTTTTACAACTCGTTCTCTGAAAGGAAATTCTCCACCTAGTTCTTCACTCCACGAGTCAAACACCGAAGCATAGCCTTCTATAACTGGTTCAGCATTTGATGTCGGAAGTTCATCAATAATTCTCAATTCTTTTAAAGTTATCGTTCTTCTTTCAATTTGATTTTCTTTGTTCTCCATTTTCATCTCCTTTATTTTCTACATTCCCTGCACCTCCACTGTTTACTGGGTTGGTTTGCGCTGCTGAAATCATATTGCCATTCAACAAATACAAATCTCCACCTTGCTCTGGTGGAATTTTGTTCATATTTTCAAGAGCTCGAATTTCATTCGCACTCATCCAACCATTTTGTCTTGCGATTGCATAACCACTCATTCGAGTAGCAAAATCGCCACGCATTAATCCATCAACATTAAATTTTGAATAATAAATAGTTCTTTCTTCATCAGTCAGCAAGGTTCGTGAAATTGCTTGCTCCCATCTTACAAGCCAAGGTCTTATGGTATGAACAACAAAATCGATAGATTGATGCTCTATATTGCTAAATGTGCTTCGTGATAAATCGCCTATCATATGAGGCGGAACACGAAATATTCTGCAAATTTCAGTCAGTTGAAACGACCTTGTTTGCAGAAACTGACTATCTTCAGGACTCATGCCTATCTCGTGATATTTCATTCCTTCTTCAAGCACGGCAATTTTGTGTGAGTTTGCAGTGCCTTGATAAACTTTGTTCCAACTATCTCTTAGTTTCTCTGGATCTTTTACTACCCCTGGATGCTCTAGCACTCCACCTGGTCTTGCACCATTTCCAAAGAACCTTGCACCAAATTCTTCTGTCGCAAGAGCAAGCCCCATTGCTTCTCGTGCATATGTTATCGGACTCACACCAAGCACGCCATCAAAAGTAAAAGCAGGTATGTGAAATACCTGCTTTGATGTGTATGTTTTTGTTTTAACACCATTTGTGTATGTGTATTTTATAACCCTTGTTTTTGGATCTCGCTCCACTGTCATATTCTTGCTTTTTAATGGATATAGTTCTGTAATTTGCCCATATCTGTTTCGCCGAATAAGTGCATAAGCATTACCCCATAAAAGCAAGTTAGTCATCAACATTTCCCTAAATGTAAAACTAGTCATTTCGCTATTCGGTATTTCGTAGAGCACATTATATAAAGGATGTTGTTTTGCCTTTTCATAATCTCCGTTGGTTAATTCTTTCAATAAGTGTAAAGGCAAACTCGCTATTGTTTCGCTTATAACTTTAACACAAGCATAAACTGCTGAAATTTTGAGTGATGTTTCTTCATCTACATCAACCCCACTATTGCTTGTGGCAGCATTATCTAGGTCAACACCTTTAATAAAATCACTAGTTTTCTTATCAAGTTCTCTTTTTTCTTCTTTCTTTTTACGACTAAATAACCCCATCTCTACTCCTTTTGGGCAACAAAAAACCACCCAAAAGTTTTGAGTGGTCTACATTATTTTATTCTGTTATATTTTTTTAATATTTCAAACCTAAAATCTTCAGTGAGTTTTTGCATTCTTTTTATTTCTGTATTAACTGATTGCAACTTGCTATAATTTTTCTTATATTCTGTTGAATTTATGAAATTTTGAATGTATCCGAAATCTATGGCGCACTGATGACAATAGTAATTCCTATCTCTTGCCAGATTTTTCAATATTTTATAATCTTCTTTGCTAAAATATGGTTTATTGTCACTATTATCTAGTTTTTGTAAAGCGTTTATTATTTGTCCTAAGCCATGAAAAGTTTTATCTGCATAATCAATGTTATCATTAAAATCGCCAGACAACATACCTGCATAAATCATTTTTAGGTCATTTTCTATAAGTTGGTAATTTATTATCGTGTCGCCCAGCAAATATTTATAATTATCAAAATTACTCATTTTTTGCTCCTTTTAGGCAACATTATAGCATATTTTTATAAAACTTTCCATTTTTTGAATTATAAAATTAAAATGCCACGTTCATTGTAAATGCTACCAGTATCTCCGTTATGGCGCAATGCTCTATCAAGTGCCATAATAAGTGCAACTGCACCATCTATCTTTTCGGTAGATTTTTCTTTATCTGGTTTTACATTGCCCGCTGGATCTGTCTTTACATAGACATTGTCCATCATCCAAGCAAGTACCTCGTTGCCACTATGAGCAATTTTCTTTTCAAGTACAAGTTTCATAAGTTCCTTTGTCGCTGGACTCATATCTTTATATCCTTGACCGAATGGAACAATTGTAAATCCCATACCTTCTAGGTTCTGCACCATTTGAACTGCTCCCCATCTATCATATGCGATCTCTTTTATATCGTATAAAGTTCCAAGATTTTCAATAAACTTTTCAATAAATCCATAATGAACAACATTGCCTTCGGTGGTCATTATAAGTCCTTTCTTTTCCCAAACATCATAAGGCACATGATCTCTTCGAACTCTTAAATCCAATGTTTCTTCTGGTAACCAGAAAAAAGGAAGTATCTCATACTTACCATCTTCATCTTCTGGTGGAAACACTAAAACAAAAGCAGTGATATCTGTCGTGCTACTTAAATCTAGTCCACCATAGCATATTCGCCCTTTTAGTCTTTCCCTATCAACATTAAATGAACATAAGTTCCATTTATCCATTGGCATCCAGCGAATCGATTGCTTTACCCACTGGTTTAATCGTAACTGCCTAAACAAATTTTCTTCCGCTGGATTTTCTTTTGCGCTGTTAAATGCTTGCCTTAACTTATCAACATCAACCGTTATGTCAAGACTAGGATTTGCTTTGTACCAATTCTTTTCATCAGTCCAGTCAGCACCATCTTCTAGTCCATAAATAACAGGATAGAAAGTATTATCAATTTTTTTGCCATTTTGTATATCTTCAGCTTTCTGATGCACTTCCCAACAAATACTATTTCTATCTGTTCCTGCTGTTGTTATAAGGAAATATAGTGGTTGTTTCCTGGCATCACCTGAACCTGTGAGCATAACATCATATAATGCCCTGTTCGGTTGTGCGTGCAACTCATCAAAAATAACTCCGTGAACATTGAGCCCGTGTTTAGTATAACTTTCTGCAGATAACACTTGATAAAACGATTTCAGCGGAAGATAAACAATTCTTTTCTGACTTGCAAGTATTTTACATCTTCTTTTCAGTGCTGGACACTGATTTATCATTTCCACTGCCACATCAAAAACGATTGATGCTTGTTGTCTATCAGCCGCACAACCATAAACTTCTGCACCATACTCGCCATCTCCGCAAGTAAGATAAAGAGCCACTGCCGCCGCAAGTTCGCTTTTCCCTTGTTTCTTTGGAATTTCAATGTATGCTGTGTTATATTGCCTATAACCGTTCGGTTTTAATGTGCCAAATAAATCTCTCACGATTTTGTTTTGCCAAGGTAAAAGTTCAAAGTTTTTACCATACCAAACGCCCTTTGTATGCTTCAATGAATTGATAAAGGCAACTGCTCTATTAGCTAAAGCGTTGCCTTTCTCTTTTATATCATCCACCCAACTACCCCATTAATACTCATCAGCAAATATAAAGGTAGTTATTTCATGACCATATTCCGTTATTCCAAACACTTTTCCTTCACTAGTTTTGTATAGTGCAACTATTCTATCTTTTGTTTTGATTGCATCATCATTGAGTTTCTTATCACTTTCGCAAGTATCTCCCCAATCTCTTATAAAATATTTTCCAACAAGTGTATAGAATTCATCTCTAAATGTTTCGGACTCTTCCATTTTGTTTTGTATTCGTTTTGATATAAATACACCTTTAGTCATTTTCAGCCTCCATACATTCTTTCTTGCCACGCATTATATAATTTTTAAGTTTTTGCTCTTGACTTATATCTACCAATTCAATTATTTTGTTTATGTTATATAATGCTTGATAATAACTACCTTTGTAGACTGTATCTCTTAATTCATTGAAGTCATTTATTCTTCTTTTCTTTTTCAGAATGTTGCTAACTTTTGCAAGTATAAAATAGATATTTCCATCTGGTCCTGTGATATCAATATAAAGTTTTGGTCTTTGCATACTCTTTTCTCCTTTTAATCAACACAAACATACCGTAAAGGCTGTTAGAAGTCCAGAGAAAAGCCGAAGAAAATTAAATATTTTCGACAATTTTAGTCGCACTTATAGGCATCATTTTTCCATCTCTTTCCAAATAAATTTCTTTATCTCCAAATGCCTTGACAAAACGTTTTACAATAACATCGCAATATGTTTCAGACAATTCGACATTATACGACTTTCTATTTAATTGTTCACTTGCCATAAGTGTAGAACCGCTTCCAGCAAACAAATCAAGAACTATCTCTCTTTCCCTGCTGCTATTTCTAATAAGCTTTCCACATAGTGTTATAGGTTTCATAGTTGGATGTTCGACATTTTTGAGTGGTTTAGCATCACGAACAACATCACTCGGATAATTTTCTAAAATTTTATTTAATAGATCTAGCAATTCATCTTTTTTCATCTTGCTCAAATCTTTTGTGCTATCAAGTAATGTTGCCATTGTTCTATCGTGAATAAAATAATGTGGTTTACCATCTTCGACTTTCCAACCATACAGAATAGGTTCGTGTTGCCATTGATAGTCTGACCTACCAAGTGTAAAATGGTCTTTTACCCATACCAGTGTTTGTGATACTTTATATCCTGCATTTTTCATTGCTTCAATAAAATTCACAGATTCTTTTGTGCTATGGAACACATAGATTGCTCCACCACCTTTTGTTACAGCGAATGCGGTTTCATAGAATGACAACAAAAATTTGTAAAATGATTCATCATCTAAATTATCGTTTAATATACTACGATTCTCAATTTCTTTGCCTCTGGCTCTTGCCCTATCTTGTTCACTTGTTCCGTAGTCTATATTATAAGGCGGATCTGTTACGATGAGATCCGCCTGTTCATTATCTTCAAATAATCTTTCTACTTCTTCAAGTTTAGTGCTGTCTCCACAAAGCAACTTATGGTTTTTAATATGCCAAATATCGCCTTTTTTTGTGAATGGTTTGTTATCTATTTCTTCAACAGCTTTTTCCACATTGAAGTTATCTTCGCTAACATTGTATTCTGTTCCTGCAAATAAGTCATCTAGTTCTTCAGTGTCAAAACCTGTCAGTGAAACAATTCCATTTTTATCTAGTTCTTTTAACAAGTCTGTAAGAAGTTCTGTATCCCATTCGCCACTTATTTTATTAAGCGCAATATTCAATGCTTTCTCTTTTTGTTCATCTAGGTCGACAATAACACAATCTACTTCGGTATATCCTAGATGTTTCATAACTTCAAGGCGCTGATGTCCACCTACTACCGTGTTTGTTCTCTTGTTTAGTATAATTGGTTCTACATATCCAAATTCTTCAATGCTGTTCTTGAGTTTTTCAAACTCTTTATCTCCTGGTTTTAACTTTTTTCGTGGATTGTAGTCCGCCGGTTTTAAATCTTCAATTCTTAATCTTTCAATTTGCATTTTTATCTCCATATTTGCTATAAAAAAACCACACATTAAAGTGTGGAAATAATTTTTAATTAATATAAATAAAGTTTGCTTCCATCAAAAAAGAAATTCTTGTTATCTAATGATGTTTTTAATTGATATGTTTTATTTCTAATATCTAATGTTAAGTAAAATTCTATTAGAACTCTTGTTTCCCCATTTGTATCAGTATAATCTTCGTAAATATAATCTTTCTTTTCGGAATCATATGCTGAATTAAATTCGTTAAACAACTTACCACTAAAACTAATATCAGCATTAACTTCGCCAGCAATTACTATCTGATCATTACTGAAATCAAATATACTTGTACTTGGTACATCAAAATTAACATCATCAATTTGTATGTCACTTTTAAAGTCATCACTATAAACTATATTTCCTTCAATTTTCGCTTTTATTTTTGACAATACTTGTTTTATATTACATAACTCTTCTAGAAGTTCTGTTGCTAAACTTTTTACATTAGAAAATATATAGTTTAAGGCTTCTTTAATGTCTTTAAAGAAAATAACACTTTCAATATTACATAGAGCATCTTTCCAATCTTTATCATTAGAAACTACTATAAATTTCTCATTATGTTCACTTATAAAGTTTAATAAACTTTCTATTATAATCGCATCAGGGAATTCATCTTTTTTACCTTGTGTGCCAAATGGTGCATCCCTATTGAAATATTTTTTTATGATGTTATCTATATTGATGTTTTTATTGTCTAATATTATACATTTAGTATCAACAATATATTTATCTAACAAATTAGTCACATATTTTTTCGTTTCAATTTCTACAGCCATTCTAAGCGAATTTATTTGCTCTACTGTTAAGCCAATATTGGCATTTTTAATTGTTATATAGGCTAACTTTTTCAATTCTTTTGCCTTTTGATTTATGTGTAGCTTACATTCACTTATAATGATGTCATTGCTAAATAACTGAACTATACCTTTAGTACAATGTTCTTTTAAATATTGTAAAGCAATATCATCGTTAAAATCAAAATCCTTTGCCTGATAAACATTTGTATCTAGAAAAAAATTATATTTTATTTTCTCCATAATTCACCTCAAGTGAATTATAACATAAAACCTTACCTATTTTTCAATATTTTCTCCCAAGAAAATTCATTTCTTCCAAAATGTCCATAGCAAGCAGTTTGTTTGTATATTGGTTTCAATAGATCAAGTTCCTTTATCATATCGCCTGGTCTGAAACTGAAATTGTCTGAAACATATTTTTCTATTTCTTCCATTGGTTTCTTGTTTGTTCCAAAGCATTCGATATAAATCGATGTTGGATCTGCAAGGCCTATAGCATAACTCACTTGTATTTCACATTCATCTGCAAGTCCGTTTGCCACTATATTCTTTGCAACATATCTTGCATAATATGCGCCTGACCTATCAACCTTGGTAGCGTTTTTGGAACTAAAACAGCCACCACCGACTCTACCAACTCCACCATAAGTGTCAACAATTATTTTTCTACCGACACAGCCACTATCTCCAAACGAACCCCAAATTGTAAATTTGCCACTTGGATTTATTATGATTTGAGTACTTGCTCCTATAAGGTGTGCAAATTCGGTCAAAACAGGTGCAACAACCGAGTTAACGATTGTATCTCGTATTTCTTCCTTACCTAGTAATTTATCGTGCGACACGCTTAAAACAATTGATGCAATCTCTTTTGGAGCTTTATCTTCATAGACAATTGACACTTGACTTTTAGCATCTGCAAAATAGTTTTTTGTGTTTCGTCTAAACTCTTCATACTTTTTCATAAGCTTATGTGCAAACATAATTGGCAGTGGCATAAGTTCTGGTGTTTCGTTTGTTGCATAGCCATACACAATTCCTTGATCATTTGCACATAACTCTTTCTTTACAACTGCTTGATTGATATCTGGACTCTGCTGGCTTATCTCTTTTATGATTGTAAAATCGCATTGATAGCCAATATCTTTCAAAATATCTTTTGCTATTTTATCGTAGTCAATTTTTGCTTTGGTTGTTGCTTCGCCATAAATGAATAGTTTATCATTTTTGATTGCACACTCAACCGCCATTTGACTGTTCGGATCTTGCCTTAATGCTTCATCCAGGAAGGCATCAACAATAACATCACAAGTTTTATCAGGGTGTCCAATATTAACACTTTCGCTTGTTATAACTCTTATCATAAACTCTCCTTTATCAAGTAAATCCATTATGTAATTATAATGGATTTTTCATTCTTTTATAGGTATCTTTTAATGCATTTTCTAGATGCACTGTATCTAATCCAACATCGTGGTAACCTTGAAGTATCACGTTGTAATAATATCTATCTGGCATTTGTGGTTCGCCTATGTTCATTATATAAACCAGTGCTTTTGTTTTCTCGCCATTCAATTCTATGTCTAGGAATTCCTTTCTATATAGTCTTGGATAACCTTCATATAGGTCGAGTGCTTTCTCACTTTTGGCATCTATTTCCCATATCGCAACAGGCACTATGGAATCTTTTTGTGGTTCTATAGTTGCCACTCGCCTAAATGTCAATTTATAATCTTTTAGGTTTGTAGTTCCTATCACTTTTGCTGTTGGACATCTTCGAGCCATTTGCTCAAGGTTTAAGTTGCTACCATATGCAATGTATTTCATTATGCCACCTCCCTATTTCGCCATGCGATATTTCCATTTAAGTTTGCAAGCAAGTGCTTTCTTGCAGTTTTGAATTCATCTCCAATCAACCCTAGTCTTAATAGCCAAGTCCTAAATGTGTATTTGTGATTTGTTGATTCGGTATGCCTTCTTGTCGCACAAGTTTGTGTCTTTGCTTGCTGGCTAATTGCCAGACAAAGTTGGATGTATGCTTTTATTTTGCCTGCATGTGTTGTGCTGTTGAAGCATCTAAACTCAATTGTTCCTTTCTGCCAAACCGAATGTAAGTTTAAAGCTCTATATCTCGTGGAACTATAATGAAGGTTAGCTTCATCATTTCCGTTATACCAAATTTTTCTTATAGAATTTATATCTTTTTTTCTTCTAGTATTAAGTTTATCAAGGAATTTTTCATCTACTTTTTTGCACCATCTATTCGCTCTTTCTTGATTTACATTTAATGCTTCGAATAGTAAGTCCTCTTTACTTGACATTATGTTTGCAAGATTTTTTAGACTTTGTGCCGTGTGAGTGCTTGCATCTATGTGAATGTGAATACCTGTGCTTTCATTTACTAGCATTCCCTTATGCCTTAATTGTCTTACTATTTCTTGTATCTGTTCAATGTCCTCATAAGTGCATATTGGACTAACCAATTCGCATTGTGTTTTTGATGTTCCAGAGCATCTAATACTACTATCACTCACAACTTTCCATTTTCTGCCCTTGTTATCTATGATTGAATATGCATCATAAATTCCACCATCATAATGTTCTTGTGTTTGAAAGTATTGTGCCACAACTCTAGCAGCATCGCATCTAGTCATTCCTGTGAACTCAATTTCTATTCCAAATCTTTGATTTTTCATTCTTAACCTCTCCTTTCTAGGTTAAGCAAACAATACCGCAAACGGTTTTGCAAGTCCAGAGAAAAACCGAAAGAAAAACAACTTTTTTTAATTATTTTTTCTTAAAAATAATTGTCTGAAAATTGCTTCTAAAACAGGCACTACAATTCCGTTTCCTGCCTGCTTATATAGTTGCGTATTACTGATTCCACTTGCAATAACTTTATCAATTTGTTCATCTTTCCAACCCATAAGTCGCCAGCATTCTTTTGGTGTCAATTTTCTAATTCTTAGATAATTATTAATACAATGATTTTCCGCTTTTAATACTGTCGAACTTGCAGAGTTAGATCCACAATTTGCAGTTTGTGTTGGTGTTATATTAGTCACTTCTTTCTTATTCCAAGGATTAAACAATTCTGGAATATATCCATTCTTTTCAATAAAATCTTGATACTTTGATGCAATATATTTTTGCTCTTGAACCAGGTTATCCTTTGCTACTGAAGTAAGTGCATTGCTTGTTCCTTGCTTATTTTCTTCAATGACTTGCCCTTCTTCTCTTCCACGAATAGCAATAATTTTTGTTTCTGTACCACCACCTCCACCCGCCATAATTGTTGGGCTTATTCCATCTGGATCAAACACTTGGCGAATTTGATTATATCTTTTATCCCAAACTCCGCCTTCAAGTTTCCCTACTGCAATAAGTTTTGGTTCATGAAAATCCCTAGCACAAAGAGTTGCACAAATATCATTGCCACCATGTAGCAACCCTTTTCGCTGATTAAATGTTGTGTTAAGTATGCTTATTATCGTTGATGCTTTTAAATAATATCTTTCATCAACTTTCTCTTCCAAGACATCTTTTAACCTTGTTTGGAGTTTTTGGCGCTCTGGAAACACAAAAGGTATATGCTCTCCAAGAATAGATACAGCAAATACTCTTTCCCTGTTTTGTGGAACTCCATAGTCTTTTGCATTGAGAACTTGCGTATATGTTGTATATCCTAGACTTGATAAAAAAGACAACCACTTTTCGTAGTTGCCTTTAAACTTTTTGCCTATTAAATTTTTAACATTTTCTAATAATAGATATTTTGGAAGAGTTCCTTGTTCCTGTGCTTTTAAAAGTAATCTCTCAACTTCCCACAAAAGCCCTGATCTAGTTCCACTTCCTTGTTCAAAACCACGTTGCAAACCTGCAACAGAAATATCCTGACAAGGAAAAGAATACGTCCATAAATCTGCATAAGGCAAACACTTTATCTTTGTTATGTCGCCAAGATTATTAACATTTGGATTATGCAAAATTCGATAGCTTTTATCTGCATTTTTATCATTATCGGATATTGCAACAACTTCGTGTTCTATACCAATGTTTTTTAGTGCTTGGGTTTGCGAACCAATACCTGCAAATAATTCTATAACTTTAAGCATTATTTCCCCCTCAGCAAACTTTCCATAATATCATCATTTGGAGATGTGTTATCAAGTTCGGTTAACTTCGTTTCTCTCACAACTTGATAAATTTTTGCCCATACATCATTTGTCATTTTTAAATACTGTTGTGCAAGAGCCACATATGGATTTGGTATCGGTTTTCCACTGTTGTCTTTTACCAAGAAACCGTGTGTGCTTATTGCTTCTTCACTTTCAAGCCATCTCGATTTGCAATGAGCATACTCTTCTAGATTGTAAGGAAGTATCCCTTTCGTGCAACCTATTTTAACCAACCAATCAACCAAACTTTTATAAATATCTTTTCCTTTTTTAGTTAACCAATTTGGTGGATCTAAAGGAATATCATCTCCATCTTCAAAGTTAAGCACTTCAATTTTTCTTCGCCCAGGGTTGCCTTCAAGTATCTTCTCTGTAACTGACTTTTTCGGTCTGCCAGCACCTGGTCTATAACCACCTCTCTGCCCCATTTTCTCTCCTTTTTTGATTTATTTTGATTTTTAAATTGATTTTATTTGAATTTTTATGAAATTTGCTAAAACTGCAAAAATAGCAAAAAACACAGTAAATTCAAGGTTTTTACTGCGTTTTGATGCTTATTTTTTGATTTTTTTGTTTGATTTTTGATTTTGCGACTTTTTGCGTGCGACTGCCCGCCCGCTCTTTATTGTTTATCTCGTAGAGATTTGACCGTCCCTACCCCAAATCTACTTCCTTCTTGAATTGACTTTCTGCTGTGGCAAGACCAACAGAGTGTTTGTAAATTGTTTAGGTCATATGGAGCACCACCTTGTTTGATTGGAATTATATGGTCAACTATCTTTCCGACTACAATTGTTCCATTCTTTTTACATTCTTCACAAAATGGTGATTGTTGGAGTTTAATTTTTCTTATCTTTTGCCATTGTTGAGTTCTATAAAATGTTCTGCTTAATTCATCTCTCTTGTATTGGTTATAAATTCTATTATCATCTTTTTTATGTTTCTCGCAGAATGTTTCATCAGTAAGTTCTGGACAGCCTGGAAATCTACAAGGTTTTCTTGGTCTATATGGCATACTTCTCTCCTAATAAAAAATACAACTCACTTTCGCAAGTTGCATTTTTTCGTGTCACATATATTATACGGGCAAAATTTAATCATTTTGGACTAAAATTGTATCATTTTGTCTCATTTTTTCTCAATTTTTTAGAAATTTATTGAAATTTTCGGCAATTTGTATGATTGCTCTATCTTTTTTTCTGTAAATAGTTGCCCTGCTCATACACAATTTTTGCGCCAAACGCCTTCCTGACATTCCATTAAAAAAGAACATTCTTATAAGTTCTCCATCTTCCTGTGGAAGTCCCGCAATGCAAACTTCAAGTGTTTCCAAACTCTCTTTTAAATCTTCAAGTTCCTCTTTCACTTGACTTGGAATGTTCCTCATTTTAATCATATTGACCTGTGCCTTATATTTGTTATAATTCTCTAATAAATCACTTACCATATAATCTTTCATACCTTTTTATAGCCTCCATCTCCAATTTTTTTTCTCTTTCTTCAAGCAATTGTCTTTCTCGTAGTTCTTCAACCCAGTCAGGCTCTTCTTTCTCTGGATTAAGTTTTGTTTCTATCCAACTTCTTATAATTCCACTTTCTTCCATTTCTTCATCCCAGGACTCTTCTTCACAAATGCCAACTAGATCCCAGATTTGCATATTGGCAAACTTTAAGCCTTTCTTGATAAAATAAAGCACTTTTGTTTCGCCAATAAAATCTTTCAATCTAAAATAATGCTTGAATTGATATTTTTTATTTTCTGTTATATAAAATTCTAGTTCCTGTTTTGTTTCTCTTTTATTGAAGTTTGATGAAGCATTTTCCATGCATTCAATATCAAACTCGGCTTCTTCGGTTATATTAACCTTATGGATTAAATGCTCCACCATACTCTCCTTTTATAAATTTTCTATAACTTCCTTAACTTGTTTGACATCAGTTACCACCAAAGCAATTCCACCTGCTTTTAGCATTTTATTGAGTGTTATTTTTTGAAGAATTGTAAGTTTACCGTTCTTTCTTTTGCATTCAAATGCGATGAATCTTCCTTTATAACAAACAATTATGTCTGGTATTCCTGCAGTTCCGAATTGCCCACCGTGTTCTTTCCAATAAAACAAGTTAGGAACTGAATCTAAATATTTTTTAATGTTATCAACGAGTGTTTGTTCGGTCATATTTGCTCCTTTTCTTATAAAAGTGCATATTCACTTTATTCACATCATTCACTTTGTGAATATCTTGAATAATATTTAAAAATAGCGCTTTAAGAGATTATTTTTGTGTTAAAAGTGAAGGATGTGAAGGTTGTGAATATGTTGTTTTACTTGTTGTAATTAAACAAATTGTATTTTTGCTTTGGAAAGAACGAGTGTTTGTTGCCATTATTTGAATGTTTCATTGTATGGTCAATGTTATATCGCCTTAAAAGTTCAATTTCAATGTCTTTTATTTCTCGGCCAACTTCTTGTTCCGTTCCAACATAAAGTCCACCTAGTATTTCAAGACTTGCTTTGATGAAATCTCTCGTTGTGCCTGTCCACCCTGATGGTTGTGCTTTCAGAAGTGCAAGAATGCTCTTTGTCACAGGACTATTGTCAACCTTCTCTCGTTTCCGCCTTTCAGCTTCTTCCTCAGGACTTCCCACTTTTGTCCATTTGCCTTCCGTGTCACTCTTTTGAATAAGTCTTTCAATTGTGAAAACATCTCGACCTGTTTGAGTGAGTGTCGAAGGTTCATCTTTCGCTGTTCTTTTTTTCTTGTAGATAAAGTAGGCATTGTCCAAAGCACCAAGCACACCGTTGCTGCCATTGATCATATTAAACACATCATTCTCATCAAGCATCTTTCTTGCGTGGTGAATGAGCAATATTGCAATATGATTCTCGGCACAAAATCTTCTTAATAATACAAGTTCACGATAGTCAAAACTATATGCAGTTTCATTTTTCTTGGCTTGTCCTCTTATCATTTGAAATGTATCTATGATGATAAGTTTTAGGTTTGGTATCTCTTTGACTCTGTGTTCTAGTTCTTCCATCAGTCCTGTATCCAAAGTCTTTGTTTCGAGCTGAATAAATAGATTTGTAGGTTTAGGTTTCTCTTTACATAAAATATTAAGTCGACCTATCATTCTCTCATCACTATCTTCTAGTGCATAATAAAGCACAGAACTTTGATGGGTTTGCTCATTCAAAAACTCTTCGCCAGAACTTACTGCTATTCCAAGTTGCAACACCATCCAAGACTTTCCTATCTTGCTTGCCGCCACCAACATTGATAGACCTTCTGGAATCATATTGTCTACTATCCATTTTTTAGGTTCTATCTCTAATTTACATAAGTCCGATGCTTTGATTAAATCAGTTCTTTCACGAGAAATTGCTTTTGCTTTGTTTATAGCTTTTTGTATGTTTAAGCATAAAGCATCAGCATTTTTCATCAAGAGTTCGTTAGGATCTTTACATTCTCCAGCAATATTTTGTTGTAGGTATTTAATCTTTAATGCTTTAAACTCTTTGATTATTTTCTCTGTGGTTTTAACTCCTGCATCATCATTATCAAGACATAATATTATCGTTGAATTTGTAGGTTTCTTTTTTAATGTTTCTACGAGTTTGTTATACCCGCATCCACATAAGGCAACAGCAAGCCCACCATATTGCATAATACTTAATGCGCATATTGGACTTTCAACAATAAACACTGGTGTTTTGTCTTGCCTACCTAATGCTTGTGCATTCCATAGTGGTTCTTCCCCTGCTTCTTCCGTTTTCGATTTATAAAACTTTTTATCAACTACACTTCGCCTTTGATAATAAGTAAGCGCAGAACTATATGGGATGACTACTGCTTTCTCTTTAACATCGTATCCAAGAAAATATGCCTTGATTGTATATTCATCTAGTCCTCTCTTTTCAAAGTAGTCTGTCTTGCTTACATTTTGGATGCACTCTTTAATGTAGGTTTTAATTTTCATCACTGGATGCTCTGAAATTAAGTTGTCTATATCAATGTTGAGATGAAAATCTTGTGCTATTTGTTTTGCTGCTTCAAAGTTGTCAATGTTTTTTAGTCTTGCTACAAGCGTTATTCCATCTCCTGCAAAGTCGCAACCTGCACTAAAGCATTTGAACATATTTTTGTTTTCATCGATTGAAAGTGATGGCGTCTTGTCTTTGTGAAATGGACACGATACTTTCTTTGCTCTATTGAGAGGTCCAATGTAGTACTCTACAATTTGTCTTATTCCAACACTACTTTTGATCGTTTCAAATAAATCCATTATTGCTCCTTCGAGAGAGCAAGGACTTATTCCTCACTCTCATAATTTTCTTGTAAGTTCGAAGCGATTGCTTTGACTTGTTCTGTCATTTTAGCAATATTCTTCATCTCTTCTTCATTAAGATCTCGCTCTGTTGCAAGCACTACTTTGCTGTATGTGATTCCACCAGCATTTTGTACTTTCTTCAAACTGAATTTTGTGACAACTTGGTTAGATTTCTTGCCTTTCGACACCAATCGCATAATATACTTTGAGAAATCTCCAATGCTCGCTGTTGGCAGTGATAGAATTGTAGGTAGCATCTCATTTGCCCTCAAAATAAAGATTCTTCGCTTTGTCTTACAAGCCTTGCCACCATTTTCTCCTGTGCCGAAAACATTGAGTGGACAGTCCTTGCACTTTTTGATTTCGCCTGTTTCTCGCTCTACTCCATTGATGCCATCAAATGATGAGCAGTCTGGGGCTTCGTTCCCACCTGTATATTTTTCTTTGTAATATGAAAGCACTGGATGATGATAAAGAATCACAGCACTAAACTCTTTTTGAAGGTCTGGTTCATCTGGATTTTCTCCTGGCACTTCGAATGCAAGCCCGCCACCACTTGGAACTTTAATCCTATCAAAAGTGATATTTAATCCCTGCATCTCTTCTTGAAAATCAATGTTCTCTACTGGTGTTATAAATTGTTCTTCTTTTTTAATGATTTCGTTGCTCATACTTATCTCCTTATTTCTTAATTCTTATTGATTGTTTTTCTGTTTGATTGATTAAGCCTTCAAGCCAATCTGGAAGTTTTCCATCATTTTCAGCAATAAGTTCCTTGACTGTTGCTGACAAAGTGTTTGTATTTATAGTGAATAGATGTTCAAATCCTTTTTGCTTCATTTGTAGGTATAATTCTTCTTTCCTTTCAGGATTTGCACTCTGGAACTCTCTTGTGACTACACTATATAGAATTCCATTTCGTTTGAAACTGTCTATTTCATTGTCGGTCATAAGTCCAATAAGTTCTTGTTCTAGTGATTCAAGCTCCTTATTTACATCTTTAATCTGTGTTTCTAGTTCGCTTTTCTTTTCTCTTTTTTCAAGATATTTGTCTGCTATTTCCAATATTGTTTCGTTCATTTAGTTCTCCTTCTCAAATAAACTTTTCCAATTATCAACAACTAGGTCTGCAATATTTTTCTTTTTGCTCAATGCTTCCATAACCTTTTCATCAATTGTTTTCTTTGCAATCAAGTGAATGTAGGTGCAATTGTTCTTTTGACCGATTCTGTGGATTCTCGCCTTCGCCTGTTCGTAGTCAGCAAAGTTATATGAAAGTGAATAGAATACTGCAGTGTCAGATGCTGTCAATGTCAATCCCATTCCTGTTGTTTGCAATTGACCTACAAAGACTTTTACATCTTTATCGTTTTGGAACTTTTCCACTTCACTTGCTCTATCTTTGACATCTCCACGAATAAGTGAATATTTTATTCCATAATGTTTAAGCATCTTTGTGATAGCATCAATTTCTGAAATAAATCTTGCAAACACAACCACCTTTTTATCTGCATCTAGGCACTCTTCTATAATTTCTTCAAGTGCATTTAGTTTTGCTGATGAGACCTGTTCTTCTATTTCGCTAAACTCATCCTTAATGTACCCACCTGTAATTTGTGAAAGTCTTAACAATTTTGTCAGTACATTTCGAACGACAACTTCGCCTTGCGATAGTTCGGCATAGCTATCTCTCTCCACTTGGTTGTAAATTGCTCTTGCCATAGGTTCTAGTTCTACATACCTTGTGACATCAACTTGTTCTGGAAGATCCAATGCTTCTTTCTTTGTTATTCTAAAAGCGATGCTATGGGCTTTTTCTGTTAATTCTGGCAGGTTTTTATAACCTACAACCTGATAGTTTCCATATCCACCCATAATGGCGTATCTTGCTCGGAAAGAATAATAACTGCCACCGAATATGCTCTCATCCAGGAATTTGTATTGCGAAAAAAAGTCAAGTGGATTGTTTGTTACTGGTGTTCCTGTCAAAATCATATTGTGTTTACTTATCTTGCCTAATCTATGAAGTGCCTTTGATTGCTTGGCTTGTGGATTTTTAATCTTGCTTGATTCATCGCAAATAATCATATCTGGTTTCCATAGAGCAATTTCTTTTTCCATTCGCCAGCACGATTCATAGTTGACAACAGCAACTTGCAGTTTTGTTCCAAATAAATTTCGAAGTGTTTCGCTCTTTTCTTTTGTAGGTCCTTCCAACACTTCCAACTGATAGTCAAAATCAGCGAACTTTTGGAACTCTTCTTCCCATACCTTTGTGATGGACAATGGCGCAACTATCAAAAGTTTATTTATCTCTTTTTGTAGGTATAGATAACCTGCAATGCCAATACTTATGAGTGTTTTTCCTGTTCCCATTTCTGCAAGGATTGCAGCCGATTTACTTTTTCTCATCACTTGCTCCTGCAAATCCCATCACTTTCAGTGCAAAGATAAATGCTTCAAGTTGATGCTTATATGGTTTAACCTTAATTGGCATATACAAAGATTTCTCTTCTACTTGGTTTTCTTGCATCCATCTTCTCCCAATCTATAAGGTTATAAGCATCTTCTGCACCGACCATGTTGATAAATTTTTTTGAATTTTCTCTATCTAAATCGCCAGAACATAACAAAGTGTTTATTGAAATGCTTGCATCGAAATCGGCAAGGTTCATAAACTCTTGTAGGCTCATTTTGATTTTGAAAAGATAGAGTCTTAACTTAATTGAGTCAATTTTCATAAGCTCTCCTTCTTGTCTTTTGGCAAAGTATAGTCACTGATTAAACTCTCTAATAACTTTTGGTCTACATCAGCACCTGACTTCTGCAAAAGTCTTAATGCTTGTTCGATGATTTGCAGCTCATCATTCGACCTAATCTTTCCTTGAAATAAATAGTTTTCATCGAGCTTTACTCCACCATTTTTGTTACCACAAAAAGTTTGAATTGGATAGCGATATGAAAGTGATTGAATGTGCTTACGAACTGTTCTTTCAGACACTTCGACTTTGTCAGCAATTTCTTGCATCTTGTGCAGTTTACAATCAGATAAAATGTTAATGATATCCGCTGTAATGCTGGAATACTTCAAGTCCATATCGCTATCTCACCTCCTTTCTTTTTGTTTTAACGCCTATACTTTACCAATTGTTTTCGGAAGGCATCTTTCCGAGAACTTAACAATTTTTAAAAAAATTTTAAAATTTTTATTTTAAACACAAAAAAACTCCCAAACCTTGGTTTAGATTTGGGAGTTTTATGTCATATCTTGTCGAATAAAAAATCCCAGTGACCAACATTTGAATTTATCGGAACACTGGAGTTCACTGTAATTTAATGTTGGAACACTGGGGTTCACTGTTTATGAATCTTAAATCTATGGATCTATAAATTCCATAGAAACAAATAAATCTGATTTGCACTTACTGCACTTTATTTGGTGTATCATCTGCGTTTTTCTTAATCTTTTTGGTTCTCTAACAAGTATCTTTGTAAGTCCTGTGTTGTCAGATGAAATACTGTAACCGATGCACCGCTCGCAAAACGGACAATAAAGTTTGATTTTCACTATTATAGCCTCCTAAAAGCATCTTACGACTCTCTTTACAATACCTTGAATTTTAACATCTTTAGTAATTATATCTTGATAACTTGGATTCTCTGGATGTAGAACAACACCTTCTTTTCTCTTGAAGTATCTTTTCACTGTCGCGGCTTCATCTCCGATTAAAGCCACCACTATATCTCCATCATTTGCAATATTTGTAGGTAAATAGAATATTAAATCGCCATCAAATATTCCTACACCTACCATACTATCGCCTTGTGCATAGAGCCCATAAAGTTCTTGATTTCCAAAAATCTCCACAGGAAGTCTTGCTGTGAACTCTATATTTTGTATCGCTAGTGTTGGTTGTCCACAAGCTACCGAACCAACTACAGGGGCTAGTATAGTTTGTCCAGTCTTATATTGAGAGGGAATTTGAATCGCACCTAAATTATCTTTTTTTAGTAAACCATTGCTATAAAGCCTATTAACATATCTGAACACCATTGCTAAATCATTAAATTTTAAATCTTTCATTATCGTTCTATATGATGGAGATTTGCCATTTTGTTGCTGATATTCTTTTATATATGACAATAAGTTTCCTAATTTTTGATTATCTAGAGTTTTCATATTCTCTCCTCTTAATCATAACGCAACACCCCGTTGCGTTATGAATGTATTATATACTCTTAAATTATGAAAATCAAGTATTTTTTCAAAAAAAATAAAAAAAGATAGAATAATCTATCTTCAATTAACTTCCTTATATATACATTTTAAAGACTTTTTCAGTTTGCGTAATTCCATACCTTTTGTAAATAAACCTACACTAAACCTTATAGTTCCTTCTGGATATGAACCTAAAACTTTATGTGCGTACGGGCTACATTGCAATCCTATCCTTACAACAATTCCATATTTATCAAAAAACTTTTCAAAGTTAATAGGCTTATATTTTGTAGGTAAGCAAGATATTATAGATGTTGCATTGGGAATTTCAAATACATTAAACAATTTAGAATCTATTAAAATCCTTTTCAATTTTCTAAACTTTTTTTGTTCTATTTGAAAAATTTTATTTATCTCTTTTTTCAAAATATAGCTTGTGCTATAATATAAACTATAAATACCAAGTAGGTTTTGTGTTCCTGGTTCTAGTCTTGTGGGTAAGGTTTTAGGCATTAACATGCTTGCTGAATCTATACCTGTACCGCCTTGAATAATGTCTTTGATTTTCAATTTTTTATCTATAACCATACCACCGATTCCAACATACCCATACAATGTTTTGTGACCTGCAAAAACAATAGCATCTATTTTTTCTTCGGACATATTTATTTTTAGTAATCCACAAGATTGTGCCATGTCAAGAATTGTAATGGCCCCATAGTTTTTCGCTTCCTCAAATACAGGTTTATAATCTTGTATCAAACCACACACATTGCTTACATGATTTATAATAACTAAATCAGGCTTATCTTTTTTTAATTGTTCTTTAACTAAATCTATTGATAGATTAAATCCTTTTAAACACAAATATTTAATGTTAAACTTATAAATTTCTTGTAGGTTTGATAATACTCGATTTACAGCATTATGTTCAAACATTGTAATATACACATTCTTTAACTTTGAAAAATCCAGTCCTTTAATTAGTTGATTAAATGAAAATGTTGCGGATTGGCTAAAAACTACTTCATAATTATCATTTGCACCAACAAGTTTTTTTATATTCTTTCTTGTTTCATCTATAAAAAATTTACTTGCTTGATTGTTTCCGCGACTAATATTACCACCAACTTTTTTATAAAGCTTTACCGCTTTATAAACGCTTTTAGGTTTTCTATAAGTAGTAGAAGCATTATCAAAATAACTAATCATATTTATCTCCTTGTCCTTAAGTATCTACACATCATACAACCACCTGGTATATACTTAGATGACACACACATTTGACAATGTTTACATAGTTTTTCATCTATTGAATATCCCTCTTTATCTAAATGAATAGCATTATGCATACATACACCTTCACATTTCAAACATTGCTTACAAGCATTAAACTTCATTATCTGATGAAAAATATTTTGATGTAGACTTTTATGATTTTTAACATTAAGTGTGATTATTTTTATTTTATAATCACTAATTTTTTGAAGTGATATAATTGGAACTAATGTTTTAATATCAAGAACGAGTTTCTCGCTTATAACTTTATCCCCATCTATTACTTTTCCAAATGGAATAAATAATTGAAAAAATCTATCATTTATCGGCTTTGATAAATCATAGATTTTCCCATTTTCTTGAACTGTACAATTTTGCTGAACTATCTTAACACTTTTAGCTTCTTCAAGTCCTGCTCCACCTTGTCTAGCTTTCCAACCTCCTGTATTTATGTATTCTTCTGGATTTTCTTTTCCAATAGCTCTTGCAAAATTTATTAAGAAATGATTCCATCTTTCGTATTCCTTCTTCATATAAATTTTAGCCAAAAATTCTGAAATCACTGATGCATTTGGACAACACCAACATCCTACTCTTGAATAACCAAATTTATATGCTTTATTAAAATCAAGATTATTTGTAAAAATATAAAGCCAAAT
Organism: Candidatus Caccovivens faecavium; assembly: GCA_018715545.1. GTDB lineage: Bacteria > Bacillota > Clostridia > Christensenellales > UBA1242 > Caccovivens > Caccovivens faecavium. The sequence continues at coordinate 24,953 of DVLK01000003.1, forward strand.
ATCAATATCCTTCCAATAAAATATTGGAGAACAAACAACTTGATTCATAATCTTTTTATGTTCCGAATTTTCTTCTGTTCTTTTATATTTACTTCTAGCAACCGATTCACTTTTTCTTATACCATAAAAAGTTAAAACTTTTTTATTACCGAACAATGTAGTCATCAATCTATTCACTGGACCAGTTTTAAACATATAACAACACCACCTTGACACTCTTGATGGAGGCCCTATCTTTTTCACAATATCATAAAACTTACTATCAGTATTTCTTGCTATATGTAGGTTTATTAATTTATTTCTTTTTAAACGCCTGATATATTCATATGTGCATTTATGTTCTAAAGTTGTATCCCCAAATAAATGTTTTATTGATTTGTCATTAAGCGCCCTTATAACAAGATCCGATACTACCGTACTGTCTTTCCCACCTGAAAATGAAACCATTTTTTCATAATCCATATAAGTTTGTGTTTGCTCCTGTATGTATTTAATTGCTTCATCTTTTATTTCATTATAATGTTCTTGATTTGCTTTAATAAATAAATTAATATAATGATTAAAACTATCATAATTAATCTTTGTATTTAAAAGTTTTTTTCTCAAACCTTTTATATCAGTAAACATTTGATTGGATAATTGCAAAGGGATTCCATCAACATAATATCTGGTCCTACCCTTCCAAATAGGTATATCTCTAAAATTTTTTCCTAGTAACAATTCTAACATTATTTTTTCTTGAGGAAAAACAGGTCTAAGATCTGCTGAAATATATTTCAATTTTTCATTACATAACCTACAATTAAAATTACCCTTTTCGGTTTTAATAATTGGTACTTTGCACTGATTACACCAATAAATAAAATTTTCCATATTAACTCCTTTAAAAAAGTACCAATCATTATTGATTTGGTACTTAATTTAATTTTAAATTTGATTCTTTCAACCACCTATAATACGATACATAATCGTCATTATTTTCAATTAGATAATTCAGCTTATCTCTGCTCCTATAATTCATTATTATCAATTTCTTTTTGGCGCGAGTACAAGCTACATAAAACAATCTTATCTCTTCTTCTAATCTTTCAATCAAATTATTATGCTTTATATATTCAAAATTTTCATCTTCTGCCACAGCATAATTGTTTAAAACAATAGCGTTTTTATTGAAACTTATTAAATTATCATTTTCTTCATACTCATATTGAGTATTAGATACTCTATATAAATTTCTATCTGCATTATACAAAATAACTATATCTCCAGCCAAGCCTTTAAATGTATGAATTGTGCTTATGATAATGGGACTTTCAAACACTACCTCTGATTCTGGTTCATTTTGTTGTGTGTTTATCATCCTATTTAAATGGTCTATTATTTGAAGATTGGATAACCCTTGCATAGATAAGTCACGTATTATCTCTTTAATTCTATTTAAATTTGAGTTATATTGTTCTTTATAAATGCAAGAATAATATTCACATATCTTTGTTGCTTCAAATAATCTATTGATTATGTAGGTCAATGGATGGTTCTTAATCTCATACTTTAAACCATCTAAAACATTGTCTAAATGACTTTCAGTAAAAAATTTAATACAAGCAAGATAATAATCAGTAAAAAATATTTCAAACTTTTCAATAATGTCATTTCTGCTTAAATAACGAAGAACCTTACATAAATCTATTATTGCTTTACTTCTAAATATTGATTTTGCTGAATAAACTTGTGCTTTAATATTCTGTTGCTTTAAATTGTTTGCTACATCACTAACCTCCCTATTAGTTCTGCATAAAACTACAATATTATTATTACATGCTTTATAATCAAAATCAATATTTTGTGCCACACTTTTTACAATATCAACAATATTTTTCCCATACGTTATTTCAAACACATCAATTTCTGAATCTTTTTTATAAGCTACCAAAGGAATATTTTTGAATGACAATAAACTGTTGTGAAAATAAAATTTTGAATTAAAAATATCATTAATAATTTTTATTAAAGTAGAGTTCGTGCGAAAATTAGTATCATTTATTAAGCTATTTCCACCAGAATTGTTAAATTTTTCTATAAGTTTGATAAAAGCTTTTTTATTACTTCCTCTAAAACCATATACAGACTGTTTTTCATCTCCAACTATTGTAATGTTAATAAATTTCATTAGATTTTCTATTAACTCCATTTGGTATAAGTTAATATCTTGACACTCATCAATAAACACATATTGAACTTTTTCTGCTATCTTTTTAGCGATGCCTTCTTCACTCGTCAATCTTGCCGCATAGCATAAAAGATCATTGTGCGTCAAAATATTAAGTTCTTTTTTCTCTTTTTCTATTTCTTCATCTAGCTTTTCATATAAATCACTAATGTATTGCCTAACTTCATCCCAAAAATCCATCTTATTTGATTTGTAGCTTAATTCATACTTAATTCCTTTATCTTTCATTTCTTTATAAAAATTTTTCAACAAATCTTTTATGGTATATGTAGGTATTTTAGAGCAAATTTTTTCATTATAATTTTCGTTTACTATTCTATCTATAATTAAATTTGTTTCATAGCTAAACGAATCTATTCTATAATTTGGGCTTATTCCAATTCTAAGTCCATATTCTCTTATTATATCATCACAAAAGGAGTGAATAGTGCAAATTGAAGCCATATTTATCTTATCTATTTGATCTCGAAGTTTATTACTATCGCATGCTTGTATCAATAGTTTTTGTCTTAACCTCTCTTTCATTTCCTTTGTTGCTTTATTAGTAAAAGCTATCAACACAATATTCATTATGTCAACATGTTTTTCTATAATTAAACTTTCTATTTTGCTTACGATTGTTTCTGTCTTACCAGTTCCGGCACTTGCTATTATCGTATTTAATTGACTATTCATCGATTAATGATCCTTTACAAATATCTTTCAATGTACAAAACCTACAATAACTAGATGTCGAATCACACATGTTACTGTATATTGTACTTGTATTATTTATAATTTTTGATATTCTTTTAATTCCATCTTGATAAAACTTTTTATTGTTCAACTGAGTATTTAATTTAAAACTAATAAAATTAATTAATGCAGTTTTATCATCAAATTTACTCCCGTTTTCTAATTGAAACACTAACTCATCAAAATGTTTAAAATCAAATTTTCTTCCACCACTACTGATAACCAAAAGATCTAAATTTTTACTGATATCGAATTCTGTTTCTCGTCCTGTATCAAGGTTTAGCATAATCAATGTTTCTCTTGTGCAAACATTGAATCTATCAAATATAACTTTTCTTTTACCAATTTTAAATTTGCAATTTTTACAAGAGAATTTACCACTCTTAAAATGAAGTTCTATAAAATCATCGATGTATTTTCTGCAAGTAATACGAATATCCTTTTTTTCATTTTCTCCTAACATGTCAAAATATTTTAAAACGGAAAGTAATGAATTAAAATAAATCTTATCAACTTCCTGCCCAAACTCCTTGCTGTTAAGATTATATCTTCTACTACTTCTCCCTAAATTTGTAAAAAATCTATTTGTTATCAAAGCTTTTGCATAAAAAACTAGTAAAAATTTATCGCTATAACTAATTTTATTTTTGAAAAGACAATTACAAACGAATAGTTTAGGACACAAATATTGTAGCAGCAATTGATTGAGATTGATCTTACTTACATTAAAGTTTTTAAAAATAAGTTCTCTATTTTCTAACTTATACCCTTTTAGTTTTGAGTGTGATGGTTCAAAAATTAATCTTGAATTTAACGTTTTTTGTATTTCATACGCATAATTTGAAATATCCATATAATTGTTGTTTTCTTTGCTAATATAGGTATATGTTATTTGTTTTTCAACAAAACCAAATACATTTTTAAAAATATGCCTTGACATTTTTAAGTGATAATCCATCATATAATTTTTCTGAATGGAAAGATTTAACTTTTGCAGAATTTCAATAATATCATTTGTATATGGGAATTCATTTTTTAAAATCCTTGGATATTTATTTTCTTCAAACAGCGGAAAGTAAACATAATCATACTTTGTATAGTTTTCCATATTTACTACTGCCAACTTATAATCATCTTTCTTCTTATTTTCAACATATAAACATTGAGATAGTAAATCTTTTAAATTTTCGGCAAAATAGACATAATCTACTTCTATACTATCATTGCACTTTACTTTATTTAACCCATCTAACAATATTGCTATAGCCTGCTTATCTTCACTTGTATCTAATTTGATTTTGTTTAAATTAAACACACTAATTAAAAGTTTAATGTGTTGCTTTATATTCCCATTGACTTTAAGTTTATTAACTATCACTTCTATAAAATTTAAGAATTTTAGAATATAATTTAGCGTGGATTTTTGCACTCTGTGTAAAGGATGTGCTTCAAAATTTTCTTCATCTTTAATATTTGATTTTAATTTAATAAGTTCATTTACACATTCTTTCCATTGTGTCAAAGTATTAAGTTGTTCGAAATAACTTTCTATATAATGAAAATCAATCAAAACACTTTCTTCAAATTTTTTATCTAGATTCCATTGTGTTTCCAACAATAACTTAAAAGTATCTAAATCCAAATCCTTAGCGACTACTTTGTATATGGAAATTATAAACTTTCCAAATGTTGTTTCAAACTCTGTAGAATTATATCCTAGAAACGAGATTCTTTTAAAATCATTAAATAATTTTAACTTATCTATATAACCTAACTTCCTACCTTTCACTTCTATAACTTCATTCAAAAAAGCCTGCTTTTCATAATAAATTGGTTTTAAACAACCATGAAAAGTGGCTTTAGGAACGAATACTCCCACTTCACTAAAAACATCATCAAGAATATATAGTAACTCATCCTTATTCTTTGTTATCACTATTGCAAAATCTTCTAAAATAGAATTTAATTGATTGACTTCTGGATTTAAGCTTTTTATTTTATCAGAAATTTGTTTAGCAATGAATTTAAACTCCTCTTCTCTACTAGAAAATGGTTTGTAGATTTTTATTTTGTCGACATCTTCCGTTTTTAAATTTATTTTAGATTGAGTAAAAATATTATCTTCTAGTTGGTTAAAAAATCCCTCCCTCTTTCCTGCAATTTTTCTTTGTTCTATACTATAACCCAAACCTATCAATAAAGGTTTCAACAACTCTGATGATATAAAGTCACTATGTTTATTAATAAATATTAAATTTTTTGAATTTAAGCTTTTAATCAAACATTCTTGCATATCATTAAAAAAGACAAATCCGACAAACACAACTGTATCATATTCTTTCAATATATTAACTGCATTGTTTATAAGAGCACTTTTTAATATATCTTGTTTAGATTGCTGTAAATTAGTGCAAACAGATTTATAAATTGTAAAAATATCCTTTTCAACAAAAGAATATTCGTTAAAATCAATATTGATGCTTTGAGCAGAAACATTGTTCAATAAAAGCAAACTATATAAATCTTCAAGTCCATAAATACTATTTTTATAAGCTAATTGCTTTTCTCCATCAAATAGTGTAACAATAGCCTTATTAATCAAAAATCTTAATTCGGTATTATTAATACACTTTGTATAATCAACATAATTTTGTGCTTTATTAATTAAATCTGCAAAAGAAACTACACGATGTGCAGATGAAAATATTTCATTTTTCTTTAAATTTTGAGTTGCAGTAATAACAATTGCTTTTGAATCAGCAATATTAAATATACTGTAGTCATCAACCTCAACAATTGTTGCCTTATTGATTTTCATATGAGCATTATATCACAAATTTTGAAAAAACATATAAAAATCCGTCTATTTATATAAAAAAATAAATATCATTAACTGATATTTATTCCAAATCATCAACATCTTTAAATATATCATCATTAAAAAAATCATACACTGTCATACCTAATCCGCCACAAATTAGAGAAATGGTATAAACCGTTGTTGACTTTGCCGTCTTACAATAAAAAATAGTTTTTATTGTAGATGCCGTAACTCCACTTTTATGTGCCAAATCATTATAATTAGTGCCATTAGCCTTTATTAATTGCTTTAATCGAATCCTTATAGCATCAATCGACTTCATAACACTAATTCTAGCAAAATCAAAATTTTTATGCAGACGGATTTTTATATATTTTTGTCAAATTATGTCTTGTTTTGTAGTTTTTAATAAAATTTCTAAATTGCTTGTTTAGTTCTTTTCCATTATAAATTTTAGCATTTAATAAATATGTATAACGTTGTTTCGCAATTGAATAATTTACACCACATAGATTTTCAATCTCATATATAGAATTTACTTCACAAGCTTTAATAATACTTAACGGCATAAGCATTTTTGCAGCAAAAGTATTTGCTTCGATTTCTCTTGTTCTAGGATCTGAATTTACAAAATGCTCTAATGCAATGTGACCTATTTCATGTGCAATAGTAAATCTCTGAGTAAAAACATCAATATTGTCGTTATAAAAAATTATATAATCTCCATTGTAGCACACAGTAAACCCCAGATCTGTATATATAATATCCTCATAAAGTTGATATATATTTTTAGGTATTTTTGAATATGGTGCCAAGAGCCAACCATTTTTATTAGATAATTCAACAACATCAATTGGCATAATTTTTAAATCGTTTTTTATCATAAATGAGTTAACAATACTATCTATCTGCTCATAGTTTATTAAACTCTCATCTTCTGTGAAAAACGCTAAATCTTCTCTTGTTCTTCCTAATAACCTAATTTTATTACTATTCATCATTATGTTTTAATGACTCAATGAAATTTTCTATTAAATTTATTTGATCATCTGATACCACAATATTTTTATGTGTACCTGCTTTACCCAGAATTACAATTGTATTATCATTATAATCATTTAACAAATAATCAGTTGATACATTAAAAATTTCAGAAATTTTTACTATTGCATCTAAATCTGGCTGTCTCCTTCCCGTCTCCCAAAATCCCACTGTAGATGTCACAACTCCTAATTTTTGGGCTAATTCAGTTTGATTCATATTAGATTTGCGTCTCAAATATCTTATCTTATCGCCTATTTCCATAATACACTCCATTTCTTTATTATTTTACCATAGTTTTCAAGATTATGCAATTCTATTTTGATATAAAAATTCTACATTTTGCTATAATTATCACAATTTGTAGAATTTTTGCTTGATTTTTTATTTACAAACTGATATAATTATATCAAATTGTAGAAAAGGAGTGTTTTATATGACCAAGGAAGAATTAAAATCATTATTTGAGGATTATTGGTATGACAATCAATATTTAAAAGAAAAGTCTAAAGAAATAATGACAACAAATAATTACTTAGCTAATACTGATGCCAAAAATTTCTTTGACGATTCTATAAATTATGAAAAGCAACAAATAGCATTGATTTTACATAAAAAACAACATATAGAATCCCTTATTCAAACACTCAATCAACCATATAAAACTTTGATGTATTTAAAATACATAACCTTTCTGACATTTGACCAAATTGCTGACAGAATGAGCTATTCTACAAAACGTATTTATCAACTACATAATGAAGCTATTAATAAAATACTTGAAGATTTGAATAAAAAAGACCCCAACATTAGCAAAAATTAGCACTAATTAGCAAAAGTTAGACGGCATTAGAATTTTTGAGAATTAAAATATTTCATGTAATCAATAATTAAAAGGAGAAGAATACATGAAAAATTTTAAAATCAATAGCGAACATATTGCAACTGCTGAAGACAAAATAGAAATTTCTATTCCCTCTAACTTGAAAAACATTAAAGTGGTTGAAGCCATACTTAATGTTTCAGTTAATAGTGTTACATTAGAAAATAGAAATTTCCAAGTTGACTTTGAGTCAATAAAAAATTCAACAACCGACAAATCCTGGACTTATGTTGATTATTTAAAAAATGTAAAAAATTTAGATAATTTAAAGATTAACATAAGCGACGAACTCCAAACGGTCATTGATAGTGATGCAACTACTTTAATTCTTCATTTTAAATGCAATGATGCTCATATTACTTTTGATAATTCTACAAGTGATTTTATAGATATTGATTACATTTCACTTGAAGAATTTCAAAATAATGGAAGCTCTCAAAATATTAATCTTGAGAAATCAGGAAATGCAACCATTAATCTTGCAACTGGTAAATTAAACATTACTACTCCTCTTATCTCTTCAGATGAAAATGTTTTGCCAATTTCTATCAATGCAAATTATTATTCAGTTCAAAATGATAAACTTAAAAATATTGGCTTGCCTAATAACTGGAACTTAAATGTAAATCAGTTTTTAATAAAAAATGAAAATGATAATGAAAAATTGAGGTTTACATACATAGATGAAAATGGCAAAAACCAAATCATTGAAGAAAAGTACTATTATATAGATGAAAATAATAAAAAAATATATGTAAATAGAAATCAAGTTACCGTTGATTTAGATGGAAATCTCCAATATAATGATAAAGAAGTCAAAACTGAACTTGAAGCACCATCTGGCATTAAACTAATTTCTTCTATAAAAGACTTCAAAAATTCACATTTAGTAGATTATGAACCAGAAGAACTCTCAAATATCAAGCAACAAATTGAACAAACTCAATTACAATACGATAACTATAATCTTTCATATAAAACTAACAACCAACAACTTGCATCATTGATTTTAACAAAGGAATATTTAAATAAACAACTTACCGCCCAAATAGATAAGTTGGCACAAAATGAAGAATATTTGGATTTACAAAGGAAACTAGAATCAATTAGAATGTGTTATTTCCAAACTACACGTACATTTAAAGATTTAGATCCTACTGTGACCAATCCTTCTGTTTTGGAATATGCCCGGGATTATTTTAATAATAATGTACAAGCAAACAATAATGAGCCAATTTTAAAACAAAATAATATAACACTAGAAATGATAAATGATTTATTCAAATATTATTTTGAGAATATACCTATTTATGTTTCTAACAACAGCACTGATAAAGAATTAACTATTCACGATGCACGTGTCTTGGCAAACATATTTTCAAATGAGGCATCTGGAATTTATTCTCTTGGGTTTGATGGAGATGACACTTTCAAAGGCACAATAAAATCAGGAGAAGATGATCTAGCTTTACAAAAAGAAATATATAAACAAATTATTAGCGAAGAAACTTTTAAGAGTAATATAAAGAATGAAATTGAAAATATCATTAATGATGAATTTATTGTAACATTTAACTCTGAAAATTCTTCATTAAACGCCCAAGAAAATGAGAAATCCTATAATTTTGATATTTCAAATATTAAAGAATTATTAGGTGAAGGCAAAAATATAAATCTTTCTTCAAAAGATTTAATATCATTAAACAGTCAAATTCAGTCACTAGTTAGCACAAATACTAGTTATCTTTCATTGATGAAAAAATTAAAAGACGAATTAGATAAGCTTAACCATCAAAAAGAACAATATGAAATGCAAGTTCCAGTTCATTATCTTTATAACGAAGATAATATTATTTATGGCTTTGGTAAAACTAGCGATAAAAATACTTTTAGATTAGTTTTAATTACAGATCCATACGAAAACGCGGTATATTTCACATATGAATCGCTAGAATCTAATAGACTAGAAAGCATTATTGATAGCGCTGAAAAATTAATCACTTTCTCATATAAAAATGGACTTTTGTCAACAATCAAGGATGCTCGTGATAGAGAAGTCAAATTTAACTATGACACAAATAATATGCTCCATTGTATTGTCCATGTTGATAACACAAAATCATATTTTTACTATGAAGAAGAAAATGAACTAGATTATGCTCGACTAATAGCAGTTTTAAACGAAACAGGACTTGGAACGCTTTTTGAGTATACTGATAATAAAATCACAAAAGCAACGGCATTATCTGTTTTAAATGATGTTACAAATGGAAAAGTTACCTATAAAAATATTAAAAGCGAAAACTCTACTGATGCCGTAAATTTAGAAACTCTTATTTCTTCAACACTCCAAACTTGTGAAGATTATAAGTTAAAAGATGCGATTACCTTTAAATATGAAAATTGTAAATCAACAACTTTAACCAATAGTAAAAACAAAAGTGTCACATATTTGTTTGACAAAGAAGGAAGAGTTAGAACTATTTACGAAAATGGATTTGATGAAAGCAATGATAATAGTCAAATAAATTTCCATGCCAAAGATTTTACTTACCAAGACAATAAAATAAGTAAAACAATAAGTCCACTTCCATACTCGCAAAATTACCTAAGTGACGTGGTTTTTAAAGAAGATGCAAAAACTATTGAATATGGTTTCTATCTTGGAGAAGAAGATTCCGTTTGTTCAGCAACAACAATACCTTATAGTTACGAGGTTAATGCTAAATATTATACGATCGCAAGTTCTGACACAACAAAATCAATGATGGTTTCAATGTCTGACGACAAATTAGCAATGTTAAATGATGAAATTTCAAAAAGCAAGACGCAAGAAGATATCTGTTCACACCATGCATATGTTGTTTCTGGATGGGCAAAATCAGGAAATGCCTCTTTCACATTGACAGATGAGAAAGACAAAGATGTATATGCTGATTATATTAAAAATCGTAAGTTTGAATTAAGAGTGAAAGTTAAGTATGAAAGTGAGGATGAAAACAAAGAAAATTCTGACACTTTCATAACACCATTTGATTGGAGAAATACCGAATGGCAATATTGTGCTACTGCTATTTTATTAAGAAATGATACAATTTTAAGCATTGAATGTTCTATTGACTATTCTGAAAACACAGGCGACCTTATCTTTACCGATTTAGATTTTAAACAAGCAGACTTTGAAATAACCGATTATGACTCATTTAAACGCCCTATTAAGAATTATTCTGCACATAGCAATTTTATAACAACCTATGACTATGCTGATGACGAAACAACCAACCCATGTAAGCAAACTGTAACAATTAACAAAAACACATATATTACAACATTTGAATATACCAAAGAAGGCAAACTTCTTCGTTCAATCGACTATAATGGAATTGTTAAAGAAAACGTCTATAATGACCAAGGCATTGTTGTAAAAACTATTACCTACCATAAAGATGAACCAACAAATAAATTTTATGATGAGAAAAAATTGGATGAAAAAGGGAAAGAAACCGCGTCTATTAACGAACTTGGCGAAGAAACAGCTTCGTATGAATATATAAACGGAACAGGTATTGTTTCTTCAAGCGTAGACGAAAACGGAGTTAAAACTTCCTATGGCTATTCCCCTGCTGATACTCTCCTTGAAACCTCAATCACAGCAAACGGAATTGAAAACACGAATACCTACGGCTACAACCTTGATTTTCTCACTTCACTTAAACATAATGACTTTGAAATAGGATATGATTACGATGAGCAAGGTAGAACCAAACAAATCAACATTGCCGGCAACAAGTATCTATCAAAAGAATATGGAGAAAATGAAGAAACAACAACACTTAGCTCAAATGAAGTTTATCGTCAAACTTTCAATGATAGTGGTGACGTTCTTGACATTTACTACAAATCGAACGCAAATGATAGTGAGACTAAACTTGTTGAAAATGTTTATGATACATATGGTAATATTACAATCTCAAAGGATTTAATCGAAAATAACACTCATACCTACTATTATGATAAGTTTGGCAATACGGTAAAAGAAACAAACACACAGCATGGTCAAAATATAACTATTGAAAACGTAATGGATGATGATAGTCATAGCAACATAAAAACATCAACTATAACAATAGGTTCCGAAACTCTTGACTATATTTACGATAGAGAGGAAACCCCTGATGCTAAATTATTTGCCATTTCTCTTCCTGGTGGCATAGAACAAACTATTGACTATGATAAACTTCAAAGAGTTAAGGAAATTCAAACATTAGATTTTGCTAAACAATTCACTTACTTGAAAAATGGAGATCATACAACAAACCTTATATCTAAACTTTTATTTGCTATAAAAAACGAAACTAAAGATAATTTAACTTATAAATATGATAAAAAAGGCAATATCACAGAAATTAGAGAAAACAACAAACTTCTCGCACGTTATAAGTATGATGCACTTTCAAGAATAATTAGAGAAGATAATTCTTTATTTAATAAAACCTATACTTACTCTTATGATGCTGGTGGAAATATAACTCAAAGAGACGAATATGCTTTCACGCTTGTTGAAAATCTTGATTTTGAAACTTCAACAAATTCTTTTAATTACTCATATTCAACTAAAGGCTGGAAAGATCAATTAAAGGAATATAATGGCGAAAAGTTTGTTTATGACAGTTTAGGTAATCCTACAACCTATCGTGATAAAACTCTCCTTTGGTCACATGGCAGACAACTTGACAAATTTTCAGACGTTGCTGAATATAAATATAACGCAAATGGTATAAGAACAAGCAAAACAATAAATGTAAATATGTTGGAATGCAATTGTGGTAAAGAAGATTGCGATTGCAATGGAACATTCACAACCTCATTCTTCCTAAATGGAAATAAAATAATTAAACAGCATGACTGTTGCAATGATTTGACATTCTATTATGGAGCTGATGGTGTTACTGGTTTCCACCTTAAAAATAACCTTGTCGATGATGATTTCTATTATAAGAAAAATGCTCAAAACG
>DVLK01000004.1 GCA_018715545.1 Candidatus Caccovivens faecavium
CAGCTTGGAAGGCTAGTGTTCTACCACTGAACTACACCTGCACATTGCCGTATTAGTTTAACACGACGAAAATAAAAAGTCAAGAAAAATGTAAAAATTTTTCAAAAAGTGCATAAATTTATTAACATATTAAATATTATGAAGTTTTTTCTATTTTTCTCTTGTATCATTTATTGTTAATAAATCTCTGTTATGTAAATTATAAAAAATTTGGTGTGCAGTTTCTAAAGCCGTATAATCAATAAAAGTTTTTTTACATAATTGAGTGTGTTTTGTTCCAAGAATAGACATAACCATATCGGCATAATTATAAGCATAAACTTCATCATTTTTATGACGAACATAATCATAGTAAATAAGTTCTTCCACATTTTCTGAAATATCAGGTTCTAAAATGATTGTGTTATTACACTTGTCAAGCATATTTAAAATACCAGCGAATTGTGGTTTATCATCTAGAAATTCTTTTAAAAACATACTTGTTGCTTCGGATTTTAATTGATAATATTTTGAATCTAAAAATTGTTTTCTTAATTCGCGAATTTCTGAGTAAGCATTTAATCTTATTTTTTCTAGTAAATTAAATGGAGTAAATATCAAGCCCTGATCTATGCATTTTACGGAGCCATCTCTCATCCAAAGAAGTGGAAACGCGTATGTTCCCAAAGGCCAGTTTTTTTGGCATAATTTTTCGATTCGTTTTTCCAAATCATTTAACATTTTTTTATTTATACTATATTGTTCAAACATATAAATCAATTTTATATATTTGTCATTTCTACCAAATTTTTCCACAAAATTGACATAAAACGAAAGTTTATCAAATTTAAACCCGTCTTTCAAGCAAATCAAAGCAGCATTAAACTGCCCATTTTCTGCAAGTTCCACAAGTTTCATTTGATTTTTGCGGTTTGGTCTTAAATAATAACGACTTACCACTGTCAAAAAATCTCTATCAATATCTTGAAAATTTTCTTCTAACATAACCACCCTACTTTAGTTTTATTTTAGCATAATAAAAATCATTATTCAATAGGTATTTTAAAAATTTTCAAAATAAAAATTAGATAACAATGAAACAAAAAATGAATTTAAAATAAGATTTTAAAATAACTTGCAAAGAAAACTCAAATATGATATACTAAACACTAGTTATGCGACCATGGCGGAATTGGCAGACGCGCTGGATTTAGGTTCCAGTTCGAAAGAGTGCAGGTTCAACTCCTGTTATCCGCACCAAATAAAAATAATCCGAACCGATAGGCGAGGATTATTTTTATTTGTACTTTTCTTTTTTCGTTCTTCACTTTTCTTTTAATTTCAGATTATTTTAAATAAAAAATTAAAAAGAAGAAAGAAAAGTTTTAGAATACATTAAGATCTAACATAAATCTTCTTTTAAATAAGATTGCATGCAAAAAGAGTTTGTCACTTTGAATAAGGTTTAAAAACTTTTATTACATTGAATAATTAGTTAAAAAAATTAGTCACGCAAATAAAATGCAACTAACTTTTTTTACTGTTAAAAATCCTTAAAAATTTCTTCGTTTTTATAAAGCTTTAAAGTGTAATACTCTGCAACTAGTCCTATAATCTCCCCGCAAGTCGGCTTATCATCAAGCGAATATATCTCCGTTTTAAAAAGATTGTTTATCTCTAAATAACTTCCTGATTCATATGTGTCTTCTATCACATTGCGTATTGAACTATGCACTGTCATTCTGTTGCCTACATGGAACTCATCTGAAATCTTTTGATATACCTCTTTTAGTAGATTATGTATTGCTCTTGGATTCATGATTACAAGCTCTATTGCGTAGCACAAGTATTGAAATCCTAAATGATTTATCTTGCACCCCAGCTTCACTAATGCAAAGCGTATCACCTTGACCATTTTGTCATGTCCATCCATATTTACTCCTTATTTTCCTTTAATTGAAATACTTTGATATTTATATGATGTATATTCTATAATTCGTTTCAACATTTCATTTTCATCTGGTAATATATTCTGGCGTAATAAATAGTAATCATTTTTAATAATTAGATTTTTCATATATCCTCCCTTTAAGCGAGCTGACGCTCGACTTTTTTATTATATCACAGCACGAAGATATTACCAAGTAATTTTGTAAAAAATACTAAAATATTTTACAAATATTTTGATGTAATAAAAAAGGACAGCAATGCTATCCTTAAAATTATTTTTATTTTTCTTTAATTCCGTCCTGTGGCAAACGAAAATACTTTGCCATAAATTCAACATTAACTCCATACTTTACGCTGAATTTTTTTGCGTACTCATCACAAGCCTTATTTATTTCCCTATTCATACTCTTTACAATTTCATCAGATGACTTCGTGCTTGTCTTTACAATTTCCCAAGATGTCTTATCGCAATAAGGACATGGCAAAAATACATAACCCTTATCCTTTTTTACAAGCAAATGTTGTCCATCTGATGCAATCAAATCGTAGGTTTCATTCTCTGGAAACATCTCTCTAAGCTTAAATCTTTTACTTCTAAAATTTCCGTTTAGCAAATATCTAAATTCATCGGAAGGAGTGAGCTTTGCTTTACACATAAGAGGCTTAGCATTACGCTTAAAATCTTCTACTGAATAAAATTCTTTTAAAACTTCATTTTTGGCTAAGGAAATCTTATACTCACCTGCGTTATTCTGATAGTTATCTAGCTCTACAAAAAATTGACCATTATTTTCGCCATTTAAGC
>DVLK01000063.1 GCA_018715545.1 Candidatus Caccovivens faecavium
CTTTGTTAAGTAATTCGAAGCGTCATGGCAATTTTCTAGTGTTGCCGAAAAGTCCATTGTTTCCGAGATGTAGCCATAGTTTGTGCCGATAAGCACCATGCACTTTTCATCTAATAGCGGAATGATTTTAAATTCGGTGAGTATTAAGTTCTCAATGCCATTCATCATCACAACGGTTGGATAATTTGTGGCTTTCGAAATAACTTTCGCTATCTTTGAAATCATATCGGCAAGGCTCTGCGTTCTGTTTTCAATAATCGTCCTAACCTCTTCAAGTTCGCCATTAGTTGCTTTGACATCTTTAAGTAGGTTCTCAACATAGAAGCGATAACCCTGCGCAGTTGGCACACGCCCGCCAGAGGTGTGGAGTTGCTTTAAAAAGCCCATGGCCTCCAAAGCATTAAGTTCGTTTCTAAGTGTCGCCGTTGAAACATCAAGTGCCGTCTTATCTTTAACCGAACTACTTGTGATTGGTGCGGAATCTTTTATGAACTCCTCCACCGCACTATTTAAAATTTTGATTTTCCTTTGAGATAATTCCATTTTAACTCCTAGATTTTCTAGTTGTTAGCACTCTCGACTTTCAAGTGCTAACACTATTATATGCAGAAAAATAATAAAAGTCAACTAAAATTGTCAACTTTTTTAAAAATTTTTTATAAATATTTTATGCCAACATGAAAGTTATAACACCTTAGGCACCTTTCAAATGCAAGCATTAATATTATATTGATTGCTTAAATTAATATAATTAATATATAATCAATTAAATTTTGCTATCAAATTTTAATATCTTATATAAATTTTTAAAGAAAAATATTGACAAATAAAAAATTATATCATATAATGAAAAAGTCGAGAGCTGTTTTTGTTCCAGCCTAAAAAAATTTTAACAAAAGGAGAACTATTTAAAATGAGCAAATTACTTAATCAAACAGTTTACAACACTATATATCATGCGAATGGTTTTTCTTTTGCGATTATTTATTAATACTTTTATTAATTTTTCAGCGTAATTGTAACCTTCGTATGATAAAAATGCGGAGGTTTTTTATTGCCTTCGTAAAAAATCATTAATCGGAGGTAGTGCCTCCGAAGAAAATTTAGGAGGTTTTATGAAAAAGAATAAGCAAAGAAAGATATCTCTCATGTCATATCTTTCAAAGTATAAGTTTGGCGTATTTTCATATATTCTTGTCTATCTAATTGCTGGTGCTTGCACTGTGCTTCAAACAATATATATGGCGCAGGCAATATCATATATCACTGACTTAGGGAACAAACTGATGCTTGCCATTTACACCCTTCTCTTTATCGCAGGACTCGTGCTTGTCAAGAGAGTTTGCTGGTTCATATCAGGTTATCTCTATCAAAAATATGCCAACAATATTATGGCTGACATGAATTTGGACTTAGCAAAACAGGCGTTTAGATTAAGCTCAAAAACATATGCTGACCATGATACAGGCACATTTGTTCAGAGAATTGTAAAGGACCCTGAACTTGTTGTCGGAAGGCTAGCAGATATGGTAGATTTTATCACCGATCTTTTAACTTCTCTTGTTATTGTGATATATATAACAACGCTTAACATCTATATTGGTATAATTATCTTTGCAATCGTTGCCGTAGGACTCACATTGGAATTTTTTAGAAACAAGAAAAAGAGAGTTAATCGAAGAGATACTCGCAAGAAAAATGATAAAATTAACTCTCTTACCACTGAAATTGTCAGAAGTGAAAAGGACATCAAAAGTTTAGGGCTAGAAGAAAAATTAAGTGAAGTTTCCAAATCAAACTACGACGAATACAAAAAGTCAAGCTATAAAACAGAAATGACAGATATCTGCTTCTGGTCAGCAAGAAATTTTATAGTGGAATTTGTTGGAATTTTAATGCTTGCGCTTGGTGTCTATTTCATAGATTTAGGGCTTTTGACACTTGCTTCGTTCATGATAATCTATTCAAATAATGGCAACTTATATAGCTTCATTTGGATTTTAGGCAACATAGCTGATAACTTTGTTGAAATTCGAGTATGTTCAGAACGCATGATGTCACTTTTTGATGAAAGTATCTTCCCATGCGAACACTTCGGAACAAAGTCGGTAGAAGAAGTTAAAGGCGAAATTATCTTCAAAAATGTTTCCTATTCATATGTAGAATATGCAGACGAAGAAGAGGAAGACGAAACAAAAAAGAAGAAGAAAAAGAAAAAAGAGCGAAAAATTGAAAGTGTCAACAAGATTTTCGACAATCTGTCTTTTAAGATTGAACCAAACACCACGGTTGCCTTTGTTGGTAAATCTGGCTCTGGAAAAACTACCATTTTAAACTTGATGTCAAAGATGTATGATGTCGATAGCGGAGAGGTTCTGATTGACGGAATAAATATAAACGATTTAGATAAGCAATCACTTCGTAGCACCATTTCCCTTGTCAATCAGTTTCCATATATCTTCGACATGACGATAAGAGAGAACTTATTGCTGGCAAAAAAGGATGCCACAGAAGAGGAACTTGAAAGTGCCATTAAAAGAGCATCTTTATCAGAATTTGTCGGAACACTTAAAAAAGGACTTGACACAAAGGTTGGAGAAAGCGGAATAAAACTTTCTGGCGGACAAAAACAAAGGCTCGCTATTGCAAGAGCATTACTAAGAAACTCGCCGATAATAATCTTTGACGAAAGCACAAGTTCACTCGACAACTTTGCCCAAGAGGACATTAAACATTCTATTGACAATATGAAAGGACAAAGCACAATTGTGATTGTTGCACACCGCCTTTCAACGATAAAAAATGTTGACAAAATCTTTTTCCTTGATGACGGCAAGATAGTGGATGTTGGAACATTTGATGAGCTATTTGAAAACAATATAAAATTCAAGAATATGTTTTATGCCGAAAACTTAGAAAATTAAATTTAATAAAAATTAAAGGATATTTCGAAAAAATATCCTTTTTTTATTGATTGTTTATGATTTTTTTAACAAAATCGCGTTTTTTTGTTTATTTTATTATAACAATCCCCAACCGTATTTTTTAATAACCTTATCAAAAGGAAGTCTACTTAAATCTTTAAAAAACTTCTTTCTGATAGGATTTTTTAATGCTGACTTATAATACATCTTATTATGCCTTACGGCATCTTTAAACTTCACTTCTTTATATGCCATCTTATCTCTTAACACATCAAAAAGCTTCTTGCCTTTGTCGCTGTGGATTAGAATGAGGGAAACGCCCTTGCCATCATTAATTTTTGGGTAAACAGTATTAATTCCCCAAAAGTCCGCAAGCGTTATGTCGCTTTGGCGTGTTATAGTTTTAAACGCACACGCGTGGCAACTAGGACGCGAACACTTATTAAGCAAAAACATTCTCACCATTGGATCTCTTGAATTTGGTAGTTTCGCATACTCTTTTCCATTTTTTAATTTTATATAAAAGCAAGTTTTTGTTTCGTCAGCAAACTTCTTCCTAAAAGAAATTTCTTCACAATTTTCGCCTCCGCGATACGCAACATACTTCTCCCAAACAAGCGGAGAAGGCACACCATGACAGATTAAATCTTGCGTGATAAGGTTATCGTAGTCCTTTCTTAAATAGCTTTTAAGCCCACCAATTTGACAACCCGTTCCAGTGAAAAGCACAAGACGCCCACTCTCCAAAAATTCCTTTGCCTTTTTGAAGGAATTACCCATATAGCTTTGAACATACTTTGAAACGCGAAGCTTTTGTAAATCTTCCTTTCTTTCTATATATGTATGGCGCACATTAAACTTTTCATCAAACGAAGCGCCAAACACCACGCCACCATTATCTAAAATATAATCGGCAAGAAGCGAAAATACTCCGCCAGAAGAAGAGTTCATTCTGACACTTAAATCGTTATTGATAGCAGCATACGCTTTTGGAGCTATCTTCTCATCTTTCTTTTTATTTAAAATTGGACATATTCTTTCGCAAAGCCCACAACCGATACAGCGCGATTTATCAACAACAGGATATAGAAAGCCCTCCTCATCTCTCTCCATTGAAATGCAGTTTACAGGGCAAATAGAGGCACACGCAGTGCAACCCGAACACAATTTTTTGTCACGAATTTCTATCATATTTTTCTCCAAAAGTCAATTTCAAATACAATAATTAGTTAACATATATAACTTTAAAAACAAGTTTAAAAACTAAAAAATTAGATAGATCATATAAAAATGGCAAAAAAATTAACTAAAATTTCACTTTTTTTGCGAATTTAGTACGCTTTCTAATGATTTTTTCAAAAACTCCATGCTTTTTTCTCTTTCTTTATTTAACCTCTCATTAACATCCTGGTAGTCAAGCTTAAATAAATCTTCCTCCTTTAAGGTTTTATAATTTCTATTTTCAAGCCCTGTAATTTTTAGTATTGAAGTAATACGAGAGTTGGAAACTTGTTTTGAAGAAAACGAAACAAATGGCTTTTCGAGGGCGATAGATAATGCATGCCCATGGAAAGAGTTAGTGCAAACAAGCTTCGCATTAAGAATAATATCAATAAATTCTTGCGCGGTGACGGTTGTAAATTTGTTGCTAAATTTATTGATATTTACAACCGCTAAATTATACTTTTTAGCAACTTTATCAACATATTCTCTAAAAACTTTTGGAAGTGAAAATCCATAAGTCAGAATATAGCTTTTCGGCTTACCGTTGACAGGTTTAGCATATTTTTGCCAATCCAATTTATTAAGTAAAAGTGTAGGGTCTAAGACAACAGGCACATCCTTTCCTGTTAGCGTTTTAACAAGTTCCTGCCCTTTTATTTCTCTTGTTGAAATATAAGGAATATGATTTAATCCTTCAATAAAAGCCTTAACTTTTTTCTTTTTAATCTCATTCACGCCAAAGCTAGCCGAATATGCCATACATTTTTCACTATCGGCAAACATAGCAAATTTAACAAAGGGATTTTCAACATAGCCAGGGTTCCAAATCTGGTCACTGCCGATTACAAAGGCGTCATATTCATCATTAAGCATGCAAAGTTTTTTCTTGGAATACCTATCTAAATTTATCGTTTTAGAATTGTCATTTTTTATCATTTTCTTCTTGCGTTTTAAGATAGGCACAAAGGTAAGCGGACTAATGATAGGATAAACATAGGACAAAATATGCTTGGAACATCCTCCTATCGTATCTACTTCTGCGTCTTTATAAATCTCCTTTATCTTCGCTTGCAAGGCATAATTTTGAAGCCTATTGCCATAATTTGTAAAATCAATTATAGTTAAGATTGCAATTTTCATATTAAACTCCAAAAAATATTAATTTTGACATATTTTTTCTATTTCACACTAAATTAAATTTTTAATATTTAAACTTTTTTGAGAACGCTTTGATGTTTTCTTCAATAATCTTTCTCGCCTCTTCATGACCGCCTAATTCTTCGACATGAACGACCTTATTTTCAAGTTGTTTATAGACGGAAAGAAAATGTTTTAGCTCATCAAAGATATGTTTCGGCAATTCCGATATGTCCTTGTATTCGTTATACTGCGGGTCACCAAAAGGAATGGCAATTATCTTTTCATCATTTTTATCTCTATCTGTCATTGTCACAACGCCGATAGGATAACATCTTACAAGACACAGCCTAGCAAGCGGTTGACTACATAAAACAAAAACATCAAGCGGGTCACCATCATCGCTGAGCGTAAGTGGAATAAAACCATAGTTCATAGGGTAATTCGTGCTGGTGTACAGCACCCTGTCCATCTTCAAAAATCCCGTTTCCTTGTCAAGTTCATATTTCGTCTTATCGCCCTGCTGAATTTCAATGCAGGCAACAAAATCGGTCGGCGTCACTCTCTTTTTATCTATATCTTTCCAAATATTCATACTTTCCTCAATGGTATTATAACACAACTAATTAAAATATAAAAACAAAACACAAAAACAATTTTCAAAATATAGAATTTTAAACTTTTTAAATAAAAAAGAGGATTTTTAGTCCTCTTTCTATATATATTAAAATTATTGAATTCGATTGATAACATTTGATGCGGCTGCGGTTGGATAGGTTGGCAAATCTTGTATGCCTGGACATTGAGAGCCACACGCCTGTTGACAAGGTGGTAAGCATGGATAACCATAACTTGGCACAAGCACATCAACGATTGCTGAAACTCTGATAATGATTTGAATACAAGCGGTAACCGTGAAGATGTTTGGCGAAGTAAATGTACCTATCTGACTTGAAAATAACGCACTTGCCGTTATGTCAATAGGTGTTGCCGAAGGCTGAGGCACAAACAAGACTACCGCCTTACTCACTGTCACTGACGAGGTTGCCGTGCCGATAACACCGCTTGCATCACGATAAGTGATAGTTACAGGAATGCTTATATTCATCGTAACATTGGCATAATTTGGTGCATTGTCTAACCTCTCAACAATTAGATCTGTCACCGTTGCGGTTGAGCCTGCAGTAGTTTCCGCCGATAAAAATGTGAGCGGAAGCGTTGGGTCAGCTGGCGTGAAGTTTGTCGCCTGCAAAACAATTCCGGTTTCCGTTCCTGTTGAAACACACGCATCAAAGATTTTTCGCGTTTGGATTAAAATCTTTTCGCATATTCCATTTGTAGGATTTCCACTAATAGGCCCCGGTCTATTCCCATTAGTATTATTGATATAAAAAGACATCTTTTAACCTCCTTAAAGTCCTTACACAATATTTATATGCTTGCACTTCAAAAAGGTTACTTAGAATGTCTTTAAATGGTTTTTAGTTTTTTAAAAAATGATAATGAGTTGATTTTAATAATTAATATATAATATGATTTTAATTTTTTTATTTTAAATAACCAATTTTTTAATCTTATTTAGTAATAAATAGAAACCACAACATATTGTGTAGTATGCATTGCATACCACCACACATTTACTCGCAAACGAAAGCTTTGAAAGCAAGATAAGCAGAATATAAGTCTGCCTTTGAGATAAGCTCGTAAGGTGCGTGCATAGAGATAACAGGCAAGCCAACATCAAGCGTATCAATGTTAAGGCTAGCAACATACTTTGCAATTGTTCCGCCTCCACCGACATCTACCTTGCCAAGTTCAGCAGTCTGCCAAATTATGTTGTTATCTGAAAATATCTTTCTAACGATACCCACAAGTTCAGCACTTGCATCACTCCCCGCACTTTTTCCTCGTGTCCCTGTAAACTTTTTAATGACAACGCCGTGAGAGATAATTGCAGAATTTCTTGCCTCAAACACATCAGCAAAATTAGGGTCATAGCAACTTTCAACGTCGGCAGAAAGGCACTTTGAGTTTGCTCTAACTAGCCTCGTGTTTGCCTTGAAATTTTTACATATCTCTTCAAGCAAATCTTCATAGACTTTGCACTTCATTCCTGTTGTGCCCTCGCTTCCAATCTCTTCCTTATCAACAAGGATTGCCATAGAGTTATCACTTGCATCAAAAAGTGCTTTAACTGCTGGATATGCACAAGAGCGGTCGTCATGACCATAGCCCGCAATAAACGCCCTATCAAGCCCAACATCGCGCGCTTTCATTGCTGGCACGGCAGAAAGTTCCGCACTCAAAAAGTCCTCTTCCGTGATTTTATATTTCTCATTTAAAATCTTTAAAACATTTTGCTTAATCTTTTCTTTAACATCCTTATCATCGCTCGGCATTCCACCAAATACAAGGTTTAATTGCTCGCCAGAGATTATCTTTTCTCCTGTTTTTTTCATCTGCTCCTGCCCTAGATGAGGTAGAAGGTCATTGATATAGAAAACAGGTTCATCTTCCTTCTCTCCAATGTTGATTTCAACACTCGTTCCATCACGGCGAACAACCACTCCGTGAAGAGAAAGCGGAATTGTTGTCCATTGATATTTTTTAATACCGCCATAGTAGTGCGTCTTTAAAAAGCAGAAGCCGTTATCTTCATACATTGGATTAGATTTTAAATCAATGCGTGGACTATCGATATGAACACCTAAAATTCTTAGTCCATTTTCTAACTTATCATTCACTCTAAAAAGTACAACGCTCTTGCCACGATTGACAAAATAGCGTTTCTCATGTGGCAAAATCTTATCGCCAAACTTATACTCTTTAAATCCTTCCTTCTTTGCCATTTCAACGATAATCTCGCACGCCTCTCGCTCCGTTTTTGCTTCATCCAAAAACTTTTTATATCCTTCCGCAAACTTAAAACACTCTTTTACCTCGCTCTTACTCGCTTCCTCATAAAAGTTTTTCTTTTTATATGTTAAATCCATACTTCCTCCTTTATATACTTAAATATTTTATCACAAAATTATATAATTAACAAACAATTTAAAAATAGGCAATAAAAAAGAGAAGAAAAATCCTCTCTTTCATATAATTTTGATTATAACAAAATACACAAAACTCCGCCCTTACCTTCGTTGATAATGCGACATAGTGTTTTACGCATCTTGCGTTGAGCGTCCTGTGGCATCATGACAATTTTGGAAGAGATATTGTCGCCGACTAGGCTTGAAAGACTTTTACCGAGAAGGTTCGTTTCCCAAATCTCGCCTGGATTATTTTCAAACTGCTCGTTTAGATAGTTCACTAAGTCCTTGCTTTGCGCCTCCGTTCCGACAAGTGGAGTTACTTCTGTTTCGACATCGACTTTAATGATATGCAAACTTGGAGCACTTGCCTTAATCTTAACGCCGTAACGGTTGCCTTGCTTCACAACCTCAGGCTCTTGAAGAGTGAATTCGCTCTGTTTTGGCACAACAATGCCGTACCCATTCTCTTCGGCGTCATTGAGCGCAGTTTTGAGTTTATCATATTCAAGTTTTGCAATGGCTAAATCTTTGATATAGGAGACAAGCTCAAAATCGTCTCTAATTTCAAAGCCACATTCCTCACTTAACACGCGATAGAAAAGATTTTCCTTTGGAATGACTGAAAAACGAATGACTCCTTCGCCCATTTCAACATTTGAGAAAGTTATTGGGTCAAATCTCTCGCTCTCAGTGAAAACAAGTGCGTCCTTTTTGGTGTCGCCAATCTTTTTAACTTCTCCGCCAAACTTTTTGATTTCGCCAACAATCTCTTTGATGATAGGGTTTGAAAATGGCAATGCCGAAATCCACTTTGGCATGCTAACCTTGATGGATGTGACAGGAAATTCTTGAAGCATCTTCTCAAAGATTCTCTCGACATCGCCATCTTTCATCTCTTGAACGTTCATGGCAACCACCTGCGCATCATACTTTTCTGCTAAATTTTGACTAAGTCTTTTGCTGTCCGCGCTCTGTGGATTTTTGGTATTCAAAACAATCACAAAAGGCTTTCCACAATTTTTAACATCTCTCACAATATCCTCTTCCGCTTGAACATAACTATCTCTTGATAAATCAGTTACACTACCATCAGTTGTAACCACGATGCCGATTGTCGAGTGCTCTTCAATCACCTTTTTCGTTCCAAACTCCGCTGCTTCTTCAAAAGGCATTTCCTCTTTCGACCAAGGTGTCTTAACAAGACGAGGCTTGTTGTTCTCTTCCACTCCCATCGCACCCGCAACAAGATAGCCAACACAATCTATCATTCTGACCTTCAAATTTATCTTATCCGCAACCGCAATCTTAACCGCCTCATTAGGAACAAAGCGTGGCTGTGTTGTCATGATAGTTTTTCCATCAGCACTTTGCGGAAGTTCATCAATTGTTCTCTTTTTGCTGTTTTCATTTTCGATATTAGGAATGACAAGTTTTTTCATAAGTTCCGAGATGAAAGTAGATTTTCCCACTCTCACAGGCCCCACCACGCCGACATATATATCACCATTGGTGCGAGTTTTAATATCTTCATATATCTGATATTTTTCCATATAACCTCCATGCACATAATAAAAATATGCAAATTCTCAGGCTAATAGAACATAATTAAACATAAGGCTTATACAAAATTTGGAAAAATATAAGAGCATAAAAAGTAAAGAGCTTGAAAATAAAAACAATATCAAAAACTTATTACAAATTCTAAAAAAGATAGCAAATTTAATGCTATCTTAAATAGAAATAATTAGAAACTTATAAAGATTTTGGTTTTTCACTGCCGGCTTGTTTTAAACCTTTATGGTAAGCACTAAGCCTAGCATTAAGTTCTTCTTTATTTTTTGCTCCATAACAAACATCAAGTTCTTTTAATACATTATTTAAATCACTATCTGCACACAATCTATTCGCAAATGTAATCGAATTCCCTAAGTCACCTGCACCCCTATTATATTGACCACTAGGGTATGCTTCAGGACCATACATACTCCATGCTTGATATTCTTTGTTTTGATTGCTATCTCGTTGTGGAAAAACAGCAACAACATAACTACCAATCACCTCAACCCCATCTTTTTTATAACCAAAATCAAATCTAGGATTTATCATACACAAATATGCTTCTTCGTTAAATTCATTAAGAGAAAGTTCGAATTGAGCGGCTAAATCTAATTGAGCGGCTGTAATTCCTCTTTTATCTTCATGGGTTTTAAAATTATAAAATTTCATAACAACTCCTTTATCTTATTTGATTTGATTATAACATAATAAAATTAAATTTGCAATATCTTTCTTAAAATTTTCCCCTATTTCGTCAAGTTATAACTTAAATCGAGCAAGAAATCTAAGTCATTTTTGTCTATCACTTCTAAATTTATAGTAAGCCAATGAACTTTATTCATGTGATAGGCAACATATACGCCCTTTTTCTTCAACATATCTCCTCTAATAAGAGGGTCAGTTTTGATATCTAAGATGTCTAAATTTTTGACTGTGCCGTTATTTTTATACCCACTAATCTTATCACTTGACACTTGCAATATGGCAGCAAACCACTTTCTGTTATGCTTATGACGAAAAATCAAAGTTTCAGAATCCTTAAACGGATTGTCTGGTATGACACCATAATTCTCTTTAACATACCTAATAAACTCTTCCTTTGTCATAACAACACAACTTCCTTATTCATGCTTACTATCATTGTTTTCATTCATATTTTCAGTCGTTTTATCATTGGTATGAGAATTTTCTTCAATGACAATCTCTTCGCCCTTATCGTCACCCTCTTCCACAACAACGGCTGTCTTTTTCTTGCAAATTTTACTCATAAGGTCGACCTTATTCTCTTTGCCAGTGAAGAGCCTTACGATGTTTTTATGATGAAGTGAGAATATTAATACAACAATACACCAAATAATCACAAGTATTGGCACAAGATGTGGCACGCTCCAAACACTAAATAGGGTGGTTGAGGTTATCGCCATGGAAAGAATGTAGATAAAAGAAATAACTGAGCCATATTTAATAACAAAAATCATAAGCAAAAAGCAGACCACAAACGCAATCAAACTCATCCAATAAAAGTGAGGATTAAAGGTGAAAAGTCCGAAAGTGCAAGCCACGCCCTTACCACCTTTAAAATTATAGTAAACAGGAAAGCAATGTCCAACAATAGCAGAAACGCCAGAGATAAAGTATGCAAGGTCGCCATAGCCCACATAGAAATGTTTCACAACAAAATAGGAAATAAGTGCAGGAAGCCCGCATTTAATAGCGTCCATAACAAGCGTTAAAATCGCCTCGCCAAAACCGCGCGTACGAAGCATATTCATAGTGCCAGGATTGTGACTACCAACCTTTGTTATATCTTTCTTTGCAAAAGCCCAAGAGAAAATTCTTGCAAAACTGATGCTACCAATTAGATATGCACAAACAACAATTATAACAAATACCCATGCTATATTCATTCTTCCTCCTTACCTTTAAAAACAAGCTCAATTGGAGTTCCTGAAAAATCCACCTTTTCTCTCAACCTATTCTCTAAATAACGCTCGTATGAAAAGTTGATAAGTTTTGGCTCTTTGCAAAAGAACACAAACTTCGGCGGATTTGTCGACGCCTCTGTTGCATACAATATCTTCGCCCTTTGCCCATTTTTTGATGGTGGCTCAAAGTTTAAAATTGCATCCTGTAAAATATCATTTAAAACGCCTGTCGTTATCCTTCTTGACGCGTTTTCATAGACATAGTCCACCTTTTCCATTATTTCCGACAATCCCTTACCAGTCAGTGCGGAAACATAGATAGGAACAAAGTATGACATAAAGGAAAGCTTATCTTTTAAAATTTCGCCATACTTATTCTTGTCCATTGTCTTTAAGTCCCATTTATTGACAACAACCACACTTGGCTTGCCTGCCTCATGCACATATCCTGCAATTCTTACGTCCTGCTCGGTGATTTCTTTCGATGCGTCAAACACGATTAAAACAACATCCGCCTCATCTATCGCAAGCATACTTCTAAGCACCGAATATCCTTCCACGCTCTCTTTTTCCACCGAACGCTGACGGCGTAGTCCAGCTGTATCAACAAGATAATAATCTTTTTTGTTACATCTAAAAGGTATGGTCACAGCATCTCTTGTTGTTCCCTCTACATCACTGACAACAACTCTCTTTTTACCAAGAAGTCTATTAATAAGTGAGGATTTTCCCACATTTGGCCGCCCAACAAGTGCAAGTTTAATGCCGTTTAGTTCCTCTTTTTGTAAATCCTTTGGAAAATATGAAGTGACCTTGTCAAGCACATCTCCAATACCCCTTCCTTGCGAACAAGAGATAGGCATAGGATCGCCAAGCCCCAGAGAGTAAAAATCATAGAGATTAGATAAATCAAAATTATCAAGTTTATTTGCCACAAGCACCACAGGAAGTTTCTTTTTCCTAAGCATGCTTGCCACACTCATATCAGCATTGGTCACACCAACCTTACCGTCAACAAGAAAGATTATGACATCGGCGTTATCAAGCGCCATGTCTACCTGCTCTTTAATTTCCGATTGAAAAACGTCCTCGCTTTTATCTTCCAATCCGCCAGTGTCCACCAAAGAAAACTCCTGCCCACACCACTCAGCGTCAGCATAAATTCTGTCGCGTGTTACCCCCGCAACATCATCAACAATAGAAATCCTTTTTCCGCAAATCTTATTAAAAAGTGTGGATTTTCCAACATTGGCTCGCCCCACAATAGCGACAATCGGCCTACTCATATATATAAATATATCACAATAGACAAAATATGTAAAATGTTTTCACAAAATAAAAATACTTAAAAAATTTTAAGTAAATTTGCGCCACAAAAATAAATTAAAAAATTTTAAATAAAATGCCTAAATAACGAATATTTAGGCACTTTAATCTAAATAATAAAAACAAAAGTTGTTAAAAGTCGAATACAAATATCCTTGTAAACTTACTCTATTAAACTCTCTTTCTTTACTGCTCCTTACCGCAATATTGACAAAATTTAGAATCTTTATCAATCTCTTTTCCGCAGTGCTTACAAAACATCTTTTCATCTTCTAAACCATCTTTAACTGCACTTGCAACCGTTTTTACAGCGTCCTTTGAAACATCAGCCTGCGTATTAGCAATATCTTTCAAATCTTCCCTGTTTTCATTAATTATATGTTTCTGCGTCTTTATCATAAGTTTTTGCATATTAGGCGTAAAACCAATGCTCATCATGATAATGCCAATCATAAGACCGACCATTCCACCAAACATAAAGCCTACACTTTTTTCCATTTCGCTAAAAGAATCATCCACGCAAAAAGAGGTAATAAAAAGAGCAAGTCCTGCAAGAAACAAAATTATTCCTAATATTTTTAAAACTAAATAAATTTTTGGTAATTTTTCCTTCATATTTATCTCCTATATATATTTTAACAAAAATAGTAATTTTGTCAAGAAAATAATTATTTTTTACACTTTTTTTGACAATTTTCGCAATTATAAGGGCATTTCTTTCCTTTTATAAATTTGTAGATAAAAACAAGAGAAATTAAGGTAAAGATGATTGCAATTAAAAGAAGCACAGCACTCCAACCAAAAATCTCGATAGCAAACGCTATGTTAAAGACGATGAAACTGATAACATACGCTGTTACAAGTTCAATTATAACACCGATTATTGTCCACTTTTTGCCCACTTCTTGAATAAGCATAGATATGGAAGAGATACATGGAACATAAAGGAGTGAAAAGACTAAAAATGAAAGAACAGAAGCGTGCGAAGCAAAATATACTGCACTTGTTGGAATTAGTAACGATTCTGAAATCAGCCTTGTTGCACTTGAATCAATACCGTTAAACATGGCAATGGAAGAGATAACCACTTCTTTTGCTACAAGCCCTGCGAGAAGTGCCGATACGACCGCCCAATTGTCAAAGCCAAGAGGCGCAAAGATAGGAGCAATAAATTTGCCTATCGTTTGAAGCATACTACCCGTTCCATCAGGACAATAACTAAATGAAAAACTAAATGAGGACATTAAATAAACAATGACATTCATAGAAATCATGATAGAGCCAACTTTCACTAGGAAGTGTTTAGAATTTTCAAGTAGTACCTTACCTGTTCGCTTCAAGGACATGTGCCTGTATGGCGGAAATTCCAAAATGAAAGTTTGATTATCACTATTTAAAAGTGTCATATCGAGGAGTTTTGAAATTGTGATTGCCACAATGACACCAAGCAGATATAGTCCAATGATGACAAAGATATTGTTCGCCCCAAAAAAAGCACCGCCGACCACGGCATAGATAGGAATTTTTGCCGAACAACTCATGTATGGACAGACTAGCGCCGTTTTTATTTTGCTGTTTTTATTGTCCATATTGCGCGCGGTCATGATTGCAGTTGTTGAACAGCCAAAACCCATAAGAAGAGTGTAAACACTCTTTCCCGACAAGCCAACTTTACCTAAGATATCCTCAAAAATGAATGCCACTCGACTTAGATATCCACTATCTTCAAGCACACTTAAAAAGAAGAATAAAAGCACCACTTGTGGCAAAAAGGAAAGCACGGTTGCAACACCGCCAAATATGGCATCATTAAAAAGATGATAGATAAAACTATCGCTCAAATGCTCAAATAAAAAGTTGGAAATAGGCGTTGTTATAAGGCTTAACAATGATGAAAGAGCATCTGATAAAAGCGCACCTAGCGAGAAAAATGTTAAGTAAAAGATAATTGCAAGAATAATTAAAAAGCAAGGAAAGGCAAGATATTTATTTAAAAGGATTTTGTCGAGCTTGCTTTTCCCATAGACAAAGTCGTTCTTTAAACACGAAGAGTTTATTATCTCATCAATGAAATCATACCTTGCCTTCGCAATGATTTCCATAGAATTTTGTGGAAGTTTTGAAAAAATATCGTCTATCTTTTTTTCGTCATAGTTGTGGCGAAGAAAAAAACTTTTATCGCGCTCAAATGCCCTTATGCAAAATGTTTTTTTATTATCAAGATTGGAAAAATATGATAAAATGCAAGAAAAATCAACTTTTTTTAAATAATTTAGCGCATTTTTATTAAAAAATGACATATTTTTGTATTCTTCAAAATTTTTCTCAGCATTTAAGCTAAGTACTTTGACACCTAAAAGTTTTTCCAATTTGTTTTTGTCAACCCTGTATTTCTGCCTTTTATCTATCTCGTTTAAAACTACACAAATATCTCTTCCGCTTTCAATTAGGCATAACGTTAAATATAGATTTCTTTGCAAGTTGTTTAAGTCACAAATGTTGATTAACTTTGAATTGGAATTTTCAATAAGCTTAACCGAAACTTCCTCCTCAAAGGAAAGTGGTGATAGCGAGTATATTCCCGGCGTATCAACAAGCACAAACTTTTCGCCCTTTAAAGTAAACTCTTTTTTCTTTTCCTCCACTGTGACACCATGCCAATTACCAACATGTTCATTCGCTTTAACAAGAGAGTTATAGAAGGTAGTCTTTCCAGCGTTCGGATTTCCAACAAGCAATATCTCTTCCATCACGCCACCATAACACTGCCAAGGAGCGTGCTTTTTATACTCAAAACATACCCTCTAATTTCCACCAAAAACACTTTTTTAAGTGGAGATTTATTCAAAATGACAATATTTTGTCCTGTAAAAATGCCAAGCTCAAAAAAGCGCCTAACAACCTTTTCTTCGCCCTTTACTTCCATTATCTTATAACTTTTATTGACCTTACCCTCTCTTAAACTATGCATATAAAATTTTATGGCAGAGCGTGTCCATTTATGATTAAAAGATTTTCAATAACAATTATTTAGAGCAAAATTATAAATAAGCATGGTTTATATACATTTTTTTCTTCAACACAAAAAATATTTCTTAATATTGACAATATTGACACTTTAAATCAATTAAAAATATTGTGTTCAAAAAGTTGCATTTACACTATATTTTGTGTTATCATGTTCTTACAAAAGGAGATTTATTATGAAATGTATATATTGTGGTTGCGAAGATAGCAAGGTTCTCGACAGCCGTTCAACCGATGAGTCCAATTCTATCCGTAGAAGAAGAGAGTGCTTAAATTGCGGAAAGAGATTCACTACATACGAAACTGTGGAAACTGTGCCAATTTTAGTTGTTAAGAAAGATGGCTCCCGTCAGCCTTTCAATATTGAAAAAATCAAGTGTGGAATGATTAAGGCGTGCGAAAAGCGTCCTGTCAGCATGGCTCAAATAGATGAGATGGCAGAAGACATTGAAAAGACCATTCAAAACTCCCTTCGCCAAGAAGTTTCCAGCCAAGAGATTGGCGAAATGATTATGGCAAGACTTAAAAAAGTGGATGAAATCGCCTATGTCCGCTTCGCTTCCGTCTATCGCCAATTCAAAGATGTCACAAATTTCATCAAACTTATCACAGAGATGTAGGAGATAGTTATGGTTGGAAAATACAAAGTTATCACACTATGTGGAAGCACAAAATTTAAAGATGATTTCATCGAACAACAAAAGCGTCTAACTCTTGAAGGCAATATCGTCATCTCGGTTGGACTTTTTGGTCATGCTGGCGATAACGAAGTTTGGACAGAAGGCACGAAGGAAATGCTTGACGATATGCACAAACGAAAAATCGATATGGCAGATGAAATCTTTGTTATAAACAAAGGCGGATATATCGGCAGTAGCACCAAAAGCGAAATTGAATACGCTTTAAAGACCGGCAAAAAAGTGAATTATATGGAAAAAACTATAGAGCAAATTTCAAAAAATTAAATAAAATTTAAAATAAAAAACAACGCTTTAACCATAAAGGTTAAGGCGTTTATTTATTCTTCCCCTTGCTTGTGCCCATGATGTATGGCGTTGGATTATTTGTGGCATAGAGTTCGACAAGTATCGCATCTTCGCCGACCTTGACAATTTGACTTAACGGAATGAAAAGTTCCATACCGCTTTTAAAGACATTCCAAAAACTTTTTTCGCCAGGCACCACAATACCTTGCACACACCCCGTCTGCAAATTGAAACAAACATCGACGATATGCCCAAGCCTTCGCCCATCGACCACATTGACAACTTCCTTGCACCTTAATTCCAAAAATGAAGTATCCATGTGGTAGTTTATGTCGCATTATGTCAAAAAATGATAGAAATCTTAATTATTTGATATTTAATTTCAAAATACAAATATCTTAGTAACAACATATTTATATTCTGCTTTTTATTTTTATAAATATGTTAAACTGAAAAGGATGAAATTACTATTATTTTAATAACAGTATAATAGTATTCCATCTTATCTTTTAAAAAACATGTTAATATAATAATGAGGTTAAATATGAAATTACAATTTAGATTTAAGAGAGAAGAGATTGAAAAGATTTTAAGAGAAAATAAAATAACATTGCGGAATTTTGCATTTTTTTAGGCATAAGAACAAATATTGCCAAAAGAATGTTCAACGAAGAGCCATTTGAAATTGACACGAATATCTTTCTGAATTTTCAATTTCAAATAAAGAAGTTTCGATCAATCTAAATGATTTAATTAGAAAAATTAATAAAAGCACAAAAAATAAGCATTTTTTATTAAAATATTTGAAAAAATGCCTATTTTTTATTGTTTTTTTTGCCAAAAAAATTACTTAACTAAATCACAAAACAAAACTTGTTTTCATAATAAGAGATTTTAACAACAAAAAATTTACTCAAAAAATTTTTTTAAGGTTTTAAGTGCGGTCTTTTCAAGGCGGGATACCTGCGCCTGACTTATGCCGACTTCGCTACTGACTTCCATTTGCGTTTTGCCGACATAGTAGCGCATGAGTAGTATTTCCTTCTCGCGCTCTGAAAGATTTTTTATAGCATCATTAAGCGTCATCGTTTCAACTAAATTTTCGTCATCTTTATCGCTGGCGATTTGGTCCATAATCCTAACCGTTTCATTGCCGTCGCTATAAACTGGCTCGCTGAGCGACACCGTATCACTGATGGCGTCAAGCGCAAAGTTGACTTCGCTTTCTTGAATTCCTAAAATTTCTGCAATCTCCTGAGTAGTCGGTTCACGATTAAACTTTTTAATAATTTCCTCTTTAACCTTTAAGGATTTATAGGCTGTATCACGAATAGAACGACTGACGCGCACAGAGTTGTTATCACGAAGATACCTTCTAATCTCTCCGATTATCATAGGAACGGCATAAGTCGAAAATTTCACATTCAAACTTTCATCAAAATTGTCTATCGCCTTCAAGAGCCCAACACACCCCACTTGAAACATATCATCAGCCTTCTCCGAATGTGCCGAAAAACGCTGAACAACCGACAGCACCAAGCGTAAGTTTGCCACCACAAATTTATCTCTGGCAAACTCATCTCCTGCCTTAACCTGTTTCATTAGTTCTGAAATTTCTGCATTTTTTAGTTTTGGTAGCGTTGAAGTGTTTACGCCAGAAATAACAACCCTATTAGCCATAGTGCCTCCATAGTTAAAGATATCTTTAACTAATAAGGCAATAATTATGCAAAAAGAAAAATAAACAACAAAACAAGACAAATTTCTTCCACTTTTGTTGTTTATTTGCAAATTTTAATCAAATTTTAACTAAAATTAATAAAAAATCATATTTTTCTGAAATTTTTAGCGTTTTTAATGCTATTTTTAACAAATTATTAAAATAGATTATTTTTAATCATCGTTTTTAATTCTTCCAAATTCGTTTTATTCTTAACAGAAAAAGGTATCTCGTTTTTGTGAATTTCAAAAGGCTTTTTAACTAGGTCGATTTTATTTAACACCACAATACGCTTTTTGGTCGCACCGATATCATCTAAAATCTCATTTGTTATGTCGATATTTCTTTTGTAATTAGGGTCGGACACATCCACCACATGAAGAATTAAATCGGCGTCCTTTATCTCTTCCAAAGTGGAAGCAAAACTCTCCACAAGTTCGTGAGGTAGTTTACTGATAAAGCCAACGGTATCCGTCAAAATACAATATTTATTCTCACCTAAAAACATTCTTCTTGAAGTTGTTTCTAGCGTAGCAAAGAGTTTATCTTGCACATAGATGTTATCTCGTGTCAACAGATTGAAAAGTGAGCTTTTGCCAGCGTTAGTGTAACCTCCGACAACTACATTTTTAATGCCCGCCTTTATTCTTGCATTACGGTTAACAGCACGCACATTTTTAATCTTATCAATTTCCTTTTTGAGAGTCAAAATCTCCGCCTCTAACTTTCGCCTATCAAGTTCAAGTTTCGTTTCGCCCGGCCCACGCATACCAGCACCTGCTCCACCAAAGCGTCCTTGCGAACCTTGCATAGAAGCGAGCCTTGTGAGAAGATATTTGTTCTGCGCTAGTTTAACTTCAATCTTACCTTCGTTTGACATTGCATTGCAAGCAAATATGTCGATGATAAGAAGTATTCTATCAAGCACTTTGACGCCTAGCTCATCACTTAAATTTTTAAGTTGACTGCCTGTTAATTTAAAATCAACTACAAGCACATCAATAGCATTTTCTCTCACGAAACTTTTAATCTCTTCAAGTTTCCCCGTTCCAATTATCGTTCGGCGATTTAAAGCCTTTATGTCTTGATAAAAAATCTTTTCCACTTCTAAATGAGCGGAATTGCACAGCCTCACGATTTCAGCAAATTGAAAATCTTTGTCCTCCGATTTTTCAATAGGACAAAACACCACCGCCTTTTCTGTTTCCTCACGAGTTAAATCATACATCTTTTTCATGTTTATATTCTATCACATTTTATCTATAATTGCTATAAAAATACAATAAAATTATAAGCAAAATAAAACAAATTATAATTTATAATTAAAACTTATAAAAAAACTTAATAAATTATCTTTTGGACTAATATAAAAAATAGTGGAACTATTTTTTCCACTATTTCTATTATCATAATATACATTATCAGAGGACGAACCAAGCGCATAGCATTTTAGTGAGGTTAACGGCCATGCATATTGCGATGGTACAATTTATTGCACATTTTATGTTAATAAAATTTAACTTTCTTAAATTTTAATATCACAAAATCCATAGCCACAACGGAACTTTTTTTATAACTTTTATGCAGTTTTTTCCTCATCTCCATCAGAGATAGCAAGCACTGAGCCGTCAACAGTAGATATAATCACAGTAAAGCTTTCCCCTTCATAATTTAAACATGTAAAGCACCAATATAGATCGCTAAAATCATTGTCCTTTTCACTCATAACTCTAAGATAACATTCCGCATTAAAATGATTATAACTCTTCTGTTCTTCTAAATTATCTTTCAAATTTTCGCAGGCAATTTGAAGAGCATTTTCATAATTTATGGCGAAATTTTGCTTTTCTAGCGTCACCGTCTGTCCATCATAGACAATAGAAAAATCCTCGCCGATAGTTATATCATCCACAATGTCCACCATATACGAATTGTTAAATGAATTATACTCCGCTTCCACATCCGAAGTAGCATCACCTGATCTTACTTGAAGCACTATCGCCTTTGCTATATTCTCCTCTTTAAATTTAATGACTAAGAGGGAATAGTTTACAGGTTCAGTTGCTTGACCATTTAATAGATAATCTTTTTCCCTTTCCCCAACAGAAAGAGTAACAAACATCGTTTCGTTTTCTCCAAAATAATAATCCTTTGTAATTTCTGCCATATTGTTTTGAACATGACTATCAATCGTCTTTCCGCATGCTGTTACACCAAATACTACCAAAAGTAGCGATAGCGAAACTAAAACTTTTTTAAACATACTTTTCTCCTTTACATTTTTAATTTTATAATAATTTATGTTTGTAAAAAAGAAGAAATATGTTAAAATATATATTGTAATGTCGTATTTTGGAGGAAATATGAAAGGATTAAAATATTATATTAAAGATAGCGTTAAAAATCATTATGCAATAGGCGCATATAATTTTGTCAATATGGAGATGTTAAAAGGCATTTGCGAAGGAGCAAAGATAGCTAAGTCCCCTACGATTGTTGCTGTCAGCGAAGGGGCTTTTAAATATATGGATGAAAACTTTTTACTCGGCTTATACAAAGGCGCACTAAAAAGTTATAGTGGCATACCACTTTTCTTACACCTTGACCATGGCAAAAGTTTTGAAATGTGCAAAAAGGCTGTTGACCTTAAATTTAACTCCGTGATGATTGATGGAAGCTCTTTATCTTTTGAAGAGAATGTTCTACTCACAAAAAAGGTGGTAGAATACGCTCACGCTCATGGCGTTTTAGTTGAAGCAGAACTCGGCGTTTTAAAAGGTGTGGAAGATAATGTCAGCGCTCTTACCAATGTTTATACCGATCCTCTTAAAGCAAAAGAATTTGTTGAAAGAACAAATTGCGACACCCTCGCCGTTGCTATCGGCACTAGTCATGGTGCGTACAAATTTAGCGGTGAGGCAAAACTAAGATTTGATATTCTTTCTGAAATCGAAAAAAATTTACCAAGCTTTCCACTAGTTCTACATGGTGCATCCTCAGTACCGCAAAAATATGTGGAAAAAATAAATAAGTTTGGCGGAAATGTAAAAGGCGCAAAGGGAGTTGATGAAAGGTTGCTTGCAAAGGCTTGCAGAGAACATAATGTTTATAAGATTAATTCTGACACAGACTTGCGCATGGCATATATTTCAACACTACGCGAACATCTCAAAGAAAATCCCGACAACATCGACCTAAGAAAGTTCAATAGCTTAGCAATCGAAGAGATTAAACAACTTGTCGCTGAAAAAAATAGATGCTTCAATAATATAGACAGAATTTAAGCTAAAAATCATTTAAATAGTTTTTCACAATTTGATAGGAGCAAAAAAATGAATGTATTTAACAATGATGTCAGCCACGATGGTCACAGAGAAAGGCTGACCAATTTGGTTGAAAAATCAGGATTAGATAATGTGAGCAATATTCAAGCGGTAGAATATTTTTTAACATATATCTTCCCGCGCGGAGATGTCAATCCTCTCGCTCATCGCTTACTTGATAAATACGAAACCTTTGCAAATATAATAAATGCAAGCGTCAACGATTTGATGTCAGTTAGAGGAATAAATAAGCGAAGCGCAAAGAAGATAACCTTGTTTGCTCAACTTTTTGACCTTTACACTTCAACAAGCATGGACAAGCATATCAGCATAGACGATAGAGAGGAGTTTTTAGATATGATTGAGCAATTTCTAAGATTTAAAACCGCAGAAAATCTCATTCTTTTCGCCTTCAATTCTAGCTATATGCTGACACATAAACGAAAATTCAGCAATAAAAGCATAGATGAGGTCGCCATGTCCACCTATGATTTATATGATTTTATCGCCTCGTCAAAACCCGCCTATCTAGTTGTTGCTCACAATCATCCTGGCGGTTTAGCCACGCCTTCTCCTAGCGATAAAGACGCCACCCTTTTTATTGAAAAACTTGTTTCAAACTTTCACTGCCAACTTATTGATAGTTTTATAGTTGGAGATGATGGTATTCTCAGTCTAAAACAGCTAGGCTATGTGCGCAATTTCCACAATATAGGCGGAATTATAAATTATCTTTCTGAAATCAATGATGACACTAATAATAAAGAAGATTGATAAAACATCAATCTTTTTTATCTAAATACAGTCCTAATCAATCATCATCTTTTCTTTGCTAATTGTTTTGGATTAGTCTTTATCAATAATTTAAATCTATCGACTTTATTGCCATTAACAGCAACCTTATCCATAAACATCTTTAAAGGTCTTACCCATAGCTTTTTATCACCATATTGAGTCTGATACACTACCAATTCTTCCAGCGTTTCGCTATGCTTTGCCACGCCAATTAGTGTATAATAATTTCCTTTATAATGTCTATATGTTCCGCCTATAACCAAGCTCATAATCTCCTCCATTTTATAACCGCTTTTCTAAATCGCAATATTGCAAAATCTGCGTTAAATCATTACAATTTTCTATTCCATATGTCCAGCATTTTTTGTTAGTAATATCCGCGTCATCGGGATTAATGCATAAAGTTTTAACTCCACTTTTATATACAGTTTCATCATTACTGCCATTTCCGACAAAAAGAATATCTTTGCTTTTTAATCCGTACTGCGTTTTAATTTGCTCAATATACTCCTCTTTTCTTTCAAGATCATGTAAATTTGGTTAAGCATAACTTGTTAGTTTCCCGTTTTTTTCAAAGATTAAATCATAAGCCTCGATCGATGTGATATATTTATTGACTTTCTCTCTATTTAAAACACCTTCAATTATCTGTCTAACGCCACCAGAAAGAACAAAAATTTTTACTCCATTGTTATGTAGTTGTTTTAAAATTTGATATGTTCCTGGCAATAATTCTATGCTATTTGCTATATCTTCCAAATACGCTTCCTTAACATCTTTTTCTTTATATCTTTTAACAATCATCTCAAACCACTTATCGTTATCAATAAGCTTCTTCTTAAACATGTTATAAAGCATTTCATCATAAGCCAAATCATCAATGTATTCCCATATCTTATACCAACAATTACTACCTTTCTTGCTTTTAGTTAATGTCCCATCAAAATCAAAAACAATCGCTTTCATTTTACCTTCCTTTTGTGAATTATAGCTATAAACAGAGCTTTTTGTCAACAGCTTCCTTTTAAATATTCCCAAACAACTTTTTGGTAATTTCAATGAAGGTATTTATTTAGCTGATATGACTTTTAATTACCTATTTTTTACTAAATCTTCCCTTTGCAAATTTTATATTAAAAATCTATTAAATTTACTAAAAATAAAAAGAAAAGTATCAAAAACTCTTGCTTTTTTGTTGTTTTATATGCTATACTACAAATGGTCCTATGGTCAAGCGGTTAAGACGCAGCCCTCTCACGGCTGAATCAG